>CAYPAZ010000135.1:701-6580 GCA_964408835.1 uncultured Anaerolineaceae bacterium | reverse complement strand
GCGACGCGGTGCACTTCAGGGTCTGGGCCCCGAACGCCGCGAGCGTGTCGGTCAGCAGCTGCCCGCGCTGCGCCCAGTCGATGCGCTGCCGCGCGCCGCCGAAGCACATGTCGAAGCTTTCGGGAGATGGGTGGCTGGAGGAGTACGAGGCGAGGGTGGAGCGGGACCCGCTTTCGGACATGGAGTTCGAGGCGAAGGGGCCGCCGGCGCTCACGGCGGGGCAATCGACCGCGGCCGAGGCGATCGCCCGGGGCGGGGGGGCCTGGCTGCTCCACGGGGTCACGGGCTCAGGGAAGACAGAGGTGTATCTCGACCTTGCTCGCCGGGAGCTCGACGCGGGGAGGGGGGTCATCGTGCTGGTGCCGGAGATTTCGCTGACCCCGCAGGCGGTGAGGCGGTATGGCGAGCGCTTCGGGGAGACGCTGGCGGTGGTGCATTCGGGGCTGGGCACGGGGGAGCTTTACGACCAGTGGTACCGCATCGAGCGAGGGGAAGCGAGGGTCGTGGTGGGCTCCCGGAGTGGGCTGTTCGCGCCGGTGCGGAACCTTGGCTTGATCGTCATCGACGAGGAGCACGAGTGGACCTACAAACAGGTCGACCCACCGCCGCGGTATCACGCACGGGACGCCGCGATGGAGTTGGGGCGCCTGACAGGGGCGAGCGTGGTACTGGGGAGCGCTACGCCGGACGTGGTGACCTATCACCGGGCGAAGCAGGGCCAGGTGGGACTGGTGGAGTTGGGGGGCAGGGTGGTGCCCGGTGAGGACGGTGGGACGCGGGAAGGACGGATGGCGGACATCGCGATCGTGGACATGCGGGAGGAGCTGGCGGCAGGGAACCGGAGCGTGTTCGCGCGGGAGCTGCGGAGCGCGATCCTGCATGCGCTGGCGGATGGGGACCAGGCGATCCTGTTCGTGAACCGGCGAGGGTCCGCGCGGTTCATTCTCTGCCGGGACTGCGGGTTCGTCCCGATGTGCCCTTCGTGCCAGCTGGCGTTGAGCCTGGACACCAGGAACGTGCACGACCCACGGACGACGTGTCACAGCTGCGGGCGGTCGTGGAGGCTGGAGGATCGGTGCCCACGGTGTAACGGGGCGCGCTTCCGGCCGTTCGGGGTAGGGACGCAGCGCATCGAGCAGCTGGCGAAGGAGGAGTTTCCCGGCGCGCGGGTGGCACGGTGGGATAGCGAGACAGCTTCGCGGAAGGGGGCGCACGAGGACATCGTGGCGGCGGTGGAGGGGCGGGGCGTGGACATCCTCGTGGGGACACAGATGCTGGCGAAGGGGCTCGACCTGCCCGCGATGACGGTCGTGGGAGTGGTGGACGCGGATGTGGGCGTGAACCTGCCGGACTACCACGCCCACGAGCGGGTGTTCCAGCTGATGACGCAGGTGGCGGGCCGGGCGGGGCGCCGGGACAAACCGGGGCGAGTGTTCATCCAGACATACAATCCGGAGGAGGCGCCACTGGTGTTCGCGGCAAACCACGATTACGCGGGCTTCTTCGAGCACGAGATCGCTCACCGGCGGCGGACGGGGTACCCGCCGTTTTCGAGGCTGGCGCGGCTGGTGTACTCGCACCCGAACCAGGAACACGGACTCCAGGAGGCTTCGCGAATGGCGAGCGAGATCCGGGTGCGGCGGGACGCGGCGGGACGGGCGGACCCGGAGGTGCTGGGCCCGACGCCGGCGTTCATCCCGAGGGTGCGGGGGCGTTACCGGTGGCAGCTCATCCTGCGGGGCCGGGAACCTTCGGCAATCCTGCGGGAGCTGCGGACGGGCGAGGGATGGTCGGTGGACATCGACCCGGCGAACCTGCTGTAGGGCCTGGGAGGCGGAAGTGTGGTACTGTGGAATGTAACGGGGCCCCGGCTGTCGGTTGAGTAAGCCGCAGGAAAGGGACAGCGGCCCCAACTCACAACCCTCCAGCGTCTACGCGCGGGGGCTTCGTCGGCCATCGGGGCAAGACGGACCTGCCGCCAACTGGTTGGGGATCGACTCACTGCC
This sequence comes from uncultured Anaerolineaceae bacterium, assembly GCA_964408835.1. Taxonomy (GTDB): domain Bacteria; phylum Chloroflexota; class Dehalococcoidia; order Tepidiformales; family Tepidiformaceae; genus CAYPAZ01. Next base: position 4,574 of record CAYPAZ010000135.1, on the reverse strand, counting down.
CCGGTTTTCGAAAGGTTTTTCATTTTGCGTATCTACGTAGGTAATCTCGGGTTTGGCGTCACTGACGCGGACCTGGAAGCGGCGTTCGCCGTCCATGGCCAGGTGGCCTCGGCGAACGTCATCACGGACCGGGAGACGGGCCAATCGCGCGGTTTTGGATTTGTTGAGATCGCCGACCAGGCGAGCGCCCAGAAGGCCATCACGGCCATGAACGGCGCGGATCTCCAGGGCCGAGCACTTGTGGTGAACGAGGCACGCGCACGCGCCGATTCCGGCGGCCCGCGGCGTTGGTAAACACTCAGCAACCCAACCCACACACCCATCGATGGCGAATCGAAGCCCAGGGTGCAGCGACTTCCGCTGGTCGCTGCAGCTGCGGTGAGGTTCGCGACTTCCCGAACAGTTGGAATCCGGACATCCCGGGCTGGGGTACGACCCGGCGCCGGGAGACGGAAGAAGACGAGGCCGAAAGCGCCACGCCGGTGCAGTCGTGAACTGCACGCGTTGTGGCTCCCGTTCCGTGATGCAATCTCACGGGACGGCTTCGTGCCTTCCGTGTGGGCACATCATGTCTGAACCTGCCCGGGAGCCGTGGGACACAGTCGCCGGCTCTCGTGGTGGGGGAGGGCGGCATGGCCCGGAGTGGACAGAGTCGGAGACGGCGATGTGGAGGGAGTGGGCTTCGAGCCCACGGCCACAGATGCCTGAGCCGAAGCCCGCGGCCGCGGAGTAACGACCGGCCCGGCAGCAGCAGCTACACTGGTAGGGCATGTTCGAGACCCTAACCGATAAGCTCCAGGGGGCGTTCAAGAAGTTCGGTTCCCGGGGCGTCGTCACTGAAGAGGACCTGGACCAGGCTTTGCGCGAAGTGCGCATGGCCATGCTGGAAGCGGACGTCAACTTCAAGGTTGTCCGCGAGTTCACGTCGCGGGTGAAAGAACGCGCGCTTGGGGCGGAGGTGCTGCGCTCGCTGACGCCGGCGCAGCAGGTGATCTCGATCGTCAACGAGGAGTTGACGGAGATCCTGGGTGGGGAGGCGCCGAAGCTGGCGACTGCTTCGCAGCCACCGACGGTGATCATGGTGGTGGGGCTGCAGGGCTCGGGGAAGACGACTTCGATCGCGAAGCTGGCGAACCTGCTGAAGAAGCAGGGCCAACGGCCGATGGTGGTGGCGTGCGACATCTACCGGCCGGCAGCGGTGGATCAGCTTGTGACGCTGGCGAAGGCGCTGGACGTGCCTGTGCACTCCGAGGGGACGAGCGTGAAGCCGGGCGTTATCGCCGGGAACGCGCTGGAGAAAGCGAAGCGTTCGAACATCACGCACCTGCTGGTGGACACGGCGGGGCGGCTGCACGTGGACGAGGAGATGATGAAGGAGGTGGCGGACCTGCGGAAGCAGCTGAACCCGCAGGAGGTGCTGTTCGTCGCGGACGCAATGGCGGGCCAGGACGCGGTGAACGCGGCGAAGGAGTTCCACGACCAGGTGGCCACGACGGGGCTGATCCTGACGAAGATGGACGGCGACGCCCGGGGTGGCGCTGCGTTGAGCATCCGTTCGGTGACGGGGGTCCCGGTGAAGTTCATCGGCACGGGGGAGAAGTCGGACGCGCTGGAGCCTTACTACCCGGACCGGCTTGCGAGCCGGATCCTCGGCATGGGGGACATGCTTTCGCTCATCGATAAGGCGAAGGAGACGATGGGGGAGGAGGACAGCTCGAAGTTCAGCGACAAGCTGAAGAAGGGCACGTTCGATCTCCAGGACTTTGTGGAGCAGTTGCAGCGGGTGAGGAACATGGGGCCGCTGGGGCAGCTGGTGCAGATGTTGCCGGGCTTCAACAAGATCAAGATGCAGCTGGACGTGGACGAGATGGACGACAGCTTCTTCCGGCAGGCGGAGGCGATCGTGTATTCGATGACGCCGTGGGAGCGGCGGCACCCGGAGAAGATCGACGGGAAGCGGCGGAGGCGCATCGCGCGAGGGAGCGGCACGGAGGCGGCGCAGGTGAACCAGTTGCTAAAGCAGTTCTTTGAGGCGCGGAAGATCGCGAAGTCGATTTCGAGCGGGCGTTTCCCGGCGATGCCGGGGCTGAGGTAGTTGGCAGACGTCAGATGTCAGATGTCAGGTGTCAGGTGTCAGAATTGCCCGTGCGCATGGTCGAGCCGAGGGCGTCGTCGGCTGAGCCGCGCTCTGTGAGGTTTCCGTTGTCGTCCCAGGTCCACGCGACGGGTGACTGGCCGGGCGGGGTCACGGAGGTGATGCGGTCCGCGTCGTCGTAGGCGTACGCCGTGGTGCCGGCGGGAGCGGTCATCTCCTCGCGGTTCCCGAAGGGTGGGATCTGGCTCATGGTTGCTCGAGGCTAATCGAGCGAGCCGGCGGCATGGCCGAATTCATCGCGCAAGTCTATCGCGAGCTCTCCCCGGGGGCGCAACGGGAGCCGAAACTGCCACCAATACGCGCCTTCCAGCCACGTACGAGGCGCTTGCCATGTCCCGGCCCGAAAGCGCTCATCAGCTTCCCCGACACGGCGCCGATGCTCCGGCCATGCATCCAGATCCCCCAGCAGTTCCTCCACACGCCCCCGTACGACCTCCAAGTCGTGGTAGTAGTCGTCGAGACAGAGGCCTTCCGGATACGCTCCGTCAGCAATCTGGCTTGAGAGTGCCTCCCAGTCCGACAGTAGCTCCGAGAAATCCCTGGTCGACATGCTGCCTACCTACCCGCCCGCAGCCAAGAGCAAGACGCCCGCCTCCATGTCGTAGTAGCGGGCTCTCAGGTACTGGAGCTCCGTGCTCCCATCGACCTGCTGGCCGGTGAACTGGTACTCGTTGTCCTGGGCACCGGTCGCGGAGCGGGGTTCGCCGTAGACGTCGTAGGTGTAGGCGTTGGCCATGTCCCCTTCAGAATCGACCGTGACCATCGTCGAGCCAAGAGCGCGCGTATCGACGGAGGACGGGAAGGTGACGGTGGTCATCCTCCCGGCATCGTCATACGCGAACGTTGTTTCGTTCAAGTCCCAGTCGGTGACAGATACGAGGCGGTTGGCGTCGTCGTAGTCATAGGCGCGAGGAGCGAGGCTGGCTCGGCGTGGCTCACCGAACCAGCCATGAAGCGTCAGCCGAGCATCTCCAGGGCGATTGATCACGACGAAACGCCCTGGCCCGACGGGGCGCTACCTGAAAAGTCCGCCTCCATCACACGCCGATCGTTCTTCGAACTCAACGCTCGTCATGCGCCCACGGTAGCGCACGAAGAGCTCGTCGCGGCGGAGGTCGCCCAGATCGAAGTTGATGTACTCGTCGGGCACTTCCGAGGTCCGAAGGGACAGCCGCACTCGGCCCTCCGGAAGGGCATGCGCGAGAGACCTCACCTCCTCGAACCCCTCAGGCGTCTCGCCCAAGACGAAGGACTGAAGGGCTGTACCGCCGATGGAAGACGCCTCGTAGAGGACGACTCCGTCCATGCTCAGCTGTATTTGCAGTATGCGAGCCGTCGGATCGCACGGTTTATAGTGCACCACTATAGCATCTCCGTTCGCAGACAACTGCAAGCCGATGCTGGGTTCCGGGTCCTCGCACGCGGTTGCCGCAAGAGAGACCGCGACGATCGAGATGGCGACACCCACGGTTCTTAGCACTTATAGCCGCCTTTTTCTAGGTCCGCATCTTGTTCCATGGGGTTCCCGCAGCTGCAAAACAGAGCTTGGGCGGTGACGTAGATCGCGAGGAACTCTGCTTGCCCCGCCAGTCGTCCCGCCTCTCGGTGCGGTTGCCGACATCGTCGAGGTCGTAACTCGATGAAGGCGAGGGTCGTGGTGCCGGTGAGGCGGTCAGTTGCGCAGGTCATCGATCTGTCCGCTGGCTCTCTGCACGCCA
>CAYPAZ010000135.1:0-691 GCA_964408835.1 uncultured Anaerolineaceae bacterium | reverse complement strand
GCCTAGACCTACCACGCCGCTGACACTTCCGATCAGCCCCAGCCCCCCGTCACCCGCGAGCAGAAATGCGGTGGCCGCGGCCACAAACACCGCGAACCACAGTCGCTCCTCTCCGCTCAACCCCAGCGCGACGTACTGTATCAGTCTCATCGCGGCATCGCGTCATCGCGCGCGTAGAGTGACTTGTAATAGTAGTCCCACTGCGCGTGAACCAACGCCATTGCGCCAATGCCTCGGCGTGGCGGCACAGTTGCACAAGCGCTGGGCAGCGTATCCGCGGCGCCACCGTATCCGAACCGCGCCCCGGTCCATCCGGGGATCGCAGCCAACGGCTCCCGCGAGAGGAACAGTCCCGCCTCCATGTCGTAGTACCTCGCGCGGAGGTACTGGAGGCCCGTGTCGGCGTCGACCTGCTGGCCGGTGAACTGGAACTCGTTGTCCTGGGCGCCGGTGGCGGAACGGGGTTCGCCGTAGACGTCGTAGGTGTAGGCGTTCACGTCATCCCCATCGGAGTCGACCGTCAGCATGCTCGAGCCAAGCCCGTCCGCGAGGTAGTAGTAGGTCTCGAGCGCGGCGGCCTGGGCGAGGAGGCCGGTGGCGCCGTAGACGTACTGTGCCGACGCGTCGTCGATGACGACGGGCAGGCCGGAGGCGATGTCCCACGTGAACACGGTCGTGTTGAGCCCGACGG
>CAYPAZ010000134.1:0-6596 GCA_964408835.1 uncultured Anaerolineaceae bacterium | reverse complement strand
GGGGCCGAAGTACGCGCACCGTCTGGTGCTGGGGGTGGTCTGATGGCGGTAGTGAGGGGCGTGATCGTGGCGTTTGACAGCGGGAGCTGGCTGGCGCGGGTGAGGCTGGACGGGTCGCACGTGCGGACGATGGACGGGGTGAGGGTGGCGCGTGGGCTGGCGTCGGCGGAGGTGACGGCGGGTCGGCGGTGCATGGTGGACACGGGGGAGGCGAGCGACCCGAACGATGCGGTGGTGACGGTGGTCTACACGTGATCTTCAAGAAATGGAGACGCCTCCCGGAGCGGACGGGAGGCGTCTGCGCACGCTGGCCGAGGCCGCGCGTGCGGAGGGACACGGCCCTGGGTTGAGCGGAAAACCCGGGCCGAATGCCGGTCGCCCCGAAGGGCGTGGCGCGCGGAGTCTACACCAACTGCGGCGCCCGTGTGCAAGCGCTCGTTTCGAAACTAACCGCCCTGGATGCTCACCATGAACTCGACCGCGTCCCCATCCGCCAGTGATGCGGTCGAATCCGACTGCTCGCCGTTCAGCACGACGAGGATGTGCTCCATGTCGATATCCCGGAAACCTTCCCCGGCGAGCAGGTCGGAGGCCCTGAGGCCCTCGCGCCACGGGACTTCCTGCCGCGGCTCCTTCGAGTTCGTGCTCTTCACAAGCGTCGGTCCCCAGCGCACGTCTACTGTCATGTGGCGATTTTAGGGCCGGACCGCTCAGCACGCTTTCCCGTGGCTTTCCGCCGGGGCCCCGCGCTGTGGCGCGAGCGGGCGCCTCCCGGTACGTTGAAGCCGATGCCGCGCCTCCCGTTCCTCTTCGTCCCTCTCGTCGCCGCTGTCTTGCTCGTCGCCTGCGGTGGAGACGACGACGATTCCGCCGCGACCCCCACCGCGTTCCCGACCTCCATCAGCCCCTCCGATAGCATCCCCACCGAGCAGCTCGGGGCTATCAACGCCGTCATCGCCGCGAGCGAGTTCGTCGTCGGCAATAACAACTTCGTGGTCGGCGTGACCGATGCCTCTGATACGCCGCAGGGCGGGGCGCAGGTGGTCATGACGTTCTACGACAACGTCGAAAGCGGCACTCCCCAGGAGCGGTTCACCGTCATAGCTGTCCAGAGCGCCCCGGGAGTGGGCGAGGAGTTCGTCCATGTCCACGCTGATGGCGAACAACACATCCACGGCGGGCAGGACGACAACCGGGTCGGCTACTACGCCCGTGTGACATTCGACCATGCCGGCGTCTGGGGCGTCTCAGTTCAGGCAACGCTGACGGATGGCACAACGGGGATCGACAATCGCGCCTTCCAGGTGCTCGCGACGAGCACCGTGCCGGTGCCGGGGGACCCGGCGCCGCCCAGCGACAATCTCACCGCGGCCGATGTCGAAGACATCGCCGAGATCGACTCCAGCCCGATCCCGAACGACATGCATGACGTGAAGATCAGGGATTCCATCGCCGCCGGCCGGCCGCTGGTGGTGGTGTTCTCGACCCCGGCCTTCTGCGCTTCGCGGTTCTGCGGCCCGGTGACTGAAGAAGTCGAAACGCTTCACGACGACTTCCGGGCCGATGTCGACTTCGTGCACATCGAAATCTGGCTGGACTTCCAGGGCAGGGTGCTGAATCCGACGGTGCGCGAGTGGCTGATCCGGCCCGATGGCGGCCTCTCCGAACCCTGGGTGTTCGTCATCGATTCCGACGGGGTCATCTACGACCGCTGGGAAGGTCCCATCGCCAGGAATATCATCGAAGAGGCTGTGGTGGAGGTGGCGAGCGGCAAGACCTTCGCCACCCGCTGACCGCCCGACAACATGAACGTCCTCGCGATCGAAAGCTCCTGTGACGAAACCGCCGCGTCCGTCGTGGTCGATGGGCGGGTCATGCGCTCTTCCGTGGTCCGCAGCCAGGTGGACCTGCACGCGGCCTATGGCGGCATCGTCCCCGAGGTGGCGAGCCGGCAGCACCTGCGAGTCATCGATGCGGTGGTCCGCCAGGCGTTGGAAGAAGCAGACTGCGCCCTGGAGGACATCGACGCTGTGGCCGCGACGCGTGGGCCGGGGCTCGCGGGGGCGCTGCTCGTCGGCTACAACATGGGCAAGGCGCTGGCCTACGGCCGGGATCTGCCATTCATCGGCATCAACCACCTCGAAGGGCACATCTACGCCAACTGGCTGGTGGAGGGCCCCGAGCCGAACTTCCCGGCCCTCTGCCTCGTCGTCTCGGGCGGCCACACAGACCTCGTATCTATGGAATCCCACGGCGAGTACAGGCGGCTGGGCGGCACACGCGATGACGCCGCGGGCGAGGCGTTCGACAAGGTGGGGAGGCTGCTGGGGCTGCCGTTCCCGGGCGGGCCGGAGATCGCGCGCCTGGCCGATAGCTCCGGGCCTTCGAAGCTGCGGCTCCCCCGCGCCTGGCTGGCCGACACCTGCGACTTCAGCTTCAGCGGGCTCAAAACTGCCGTGCTCCACGTGGTACAGGCCGGGAACTACGAAGCGCCGGACATTGCCTGGGAGTTCCAGGAGGCAGTGGTGGATGTGCTGGCAGGGAAGACCGCGAGCCTGGCCCTCGATTTGGAAGCCGCGGAAGTCCTGGTCGCGGGCGGTGTCGCCGCCAATCGGAGGCTGCGAGAAGAGCTGGTCCGGCGCTGCCCGGTGCCCGTGCGCATCCCCCCGCCACGGCTCTGCACCGATAACGCCGCCATGATCGGCGCCGTGGCAGGGCACCGCCTCGCGCTCGGGGAGCGCAGCCCGCTGGATGAGGACGTGTTCACCACGAACGATTGGGCGGCCGTCTGACGATCAGTCGCGCGAGATGCCCGGGACCTCGAACACCGCTGCCGGGGTGAAAGGAAGCGTCGGGCGCGGGATGGGCGTGGGCTCGCTGCCCGGGGGATAGTCGAACACCAACCGGGAGACGCTGCCGTTCGTGCCGTCCAGCGATCCCCGGAAGACGATGAGCAAGTTGCCCTGGTAATCCTTGCCGAAGCTGGTGATTGCACTGCGGAGACCAGTGCCCCGCTCCAGCTCTTCGGCGCCCTGGGCTTGCGTCCAACCCCAGATGCGCCCGCTGCAGAAATCACCGAAGAAGTAGATCCCCTCGAAGACATCGCCGCCGATGATCGAGCAACCGCGAGAGTCCGGACCGGAAGATGGATAGTCGAACACCGGCTCAGTGAGCCCGGGTGCGTCGCAGGGGGCCTGGGCCCAGCGTGAACATTGCTTCCCCTCCTTGATGTTCCAGCCGAAGTCGTACACAGGCTGAGCGCCGTCGAACGGGACGACGTTGAGTTCTTCCCAATCCAGGTCACCGACATCCGCGAGGTAGAGCTTTCCATCGTGGAACGAGAACCGCCACGGGTTCCGGAGGCCGGCGGCCATCACCTGCACCTGGAACGTGTTGGGGTCGATGCGCAGCAGCCGGCCAAGCAGCGACCCTGTCCCCGGCCGGGCCGGGCATGTGTCACCGCAGGACCCGGCCGGCGTGCCGTCTCCAGTCGACGCGTAGAGATACCCGCCCGGACCGAACGCGAGCCCGCCGCCATTGTGGAATCCCGTCCCGGCGTGTGGCACGTGGAGCATTACCTGGTATGTCGCCGGTTCCGCGATGTCCGGGTTCGCACCGCTCACCCGCATCCGGCCAATCTCGATGTCTCCCGCCGGGTTGATGCGGTAGAGGTGGAACCAGTCACCCGGCTGGTAGCCCGCGGGGAAGGCGACGCTCAGGAGCCCTTCCTCATAGCTCACGGAGCGCACCGGGATTTCAAAGAACGGCTCGGGCAGCACCTGGCCGTCCTTGATGATGACAACGGAGCCGTGGCGCAGCGTGACGAACAGGCGGCTATCGCCCGCGTGCGTCACATGCACAGGCTCCGGCAGGTCGGCGGCAAGCTGGATCCCGGAGACCGCCGGGAAGGCAAAGTCGGCCCGGGCTCTCGGCCCGGCAAGGCCGGACACCACGAAGAGCAGAGCGCCAGATGCCAGGAGCAGCAGCGGAGCGACCGCCACGGCCCCGGCAGACCGTCGAGCCGTCATAGCCCGCCATCCTACCCGAGGGCTTCAGTCGGCGTCGCGGGCAATCCCCGGGAGCACGTGGACGGTGCCGAGCGGAGTCGGCGACCCGGTGGGCTCTCCGGTCGGCGTCCCCGTCATGGTCCCGGTGGGGTCGGGGGTTCCGCTGGCTGAAGGGGTGCCGGTCCCGGCCTCGGTGGCAGTCTCCGTGGCTGGCGCGGTCTCGGTCGGGAAGGGCGGCGGCTCCACCTGGACCAGGAGGATGACGCCGTCCCGCTTCACGACGTACAGGTTGCCGGCGGCGTCCATCCCGAAGCTGGTCAGCTGGGATCCGACGTTCCCTACCTGCTCGCCGCCGGTCGCCTGGGACCACGCCCATACGTTCCCACTGCAATAGTCGCCGAAGAAATAGAAGCCCTGGTAGACGTAGCCGCCAGTGATGGAGCAGTCGGGGTCGGCGTTGGCGTACTCGAACACCGGCCGCGTGAGGTCGGGAGAGCCACACCCGGGTGGCTTATCCTCGAAGCAGAGCGACCCCTCCTCGATGTCCCAGCCGAAGTCGTAGGTCTGCGACCCGGTGAACGCGACCACGTTCACCTCCTCCCGGCTGCCCTGGCCGACATCGGCGAGGTAGAGGAACCCGCCATCGAACGAGAACCGCCACGGGTTGCGCAGCCCGACGGCGATGACTTCGACCTCGAGCGTGTCGGTGTTAATGGAGATGAGGCGCCCCAGCAGTCCCCCGGCCTCCGGTCGCGCCGGGCAGGGGTTCGGGCAGTTGCTGCTGCCGCCATCACCGGTGGCGGCGTAGAGCAGCCCACCGGGACCGAACTGCAGTTGGCCGCCGTTGTGGTTCCCGTTGTCGGGGTGCGGGATCACCAGGACGTCTTCGTACGTCGTCTCATCGGCGACGTTCGGGTTCCCGTTCGTGTGCAGCCGGCCGATTTCGATGTCGCCGTCGGTGTTCGTGAAGTAGACGTAGATCCAGTCTCCGGCCGTGTACCCGGGAGGGAACGCAATGCTGAGCAGGCCCTCTTCGTTGTGTCCGTCGCCCACGATGCCGCTCAGGTCGAAGAACGGCTCCGTCAGCGTCATACCGCCGCTGATGATCCGCACCGTCCCCTGTTGCTCGACCACGAAGATACGGCCATCACCGGCGTGCGTGAGGTAGGTCGGGTCATCGAACCCGGCGGCGAAGGGCACGGTGGCGAACGAGGGGAACGATTGGGCAGAAGCGGGAGGGTTCCTTGACTCGGACGCCACCAGCAACAACGCCACGCCGCCGAGGAGCCCGGCAAGCGCGAACAGCGCGCTCGGTCGCCGCAGGAGACCGCCCATGGGGAGATGCTAGATAGCCGATTGATAGAACGGCGTTAAGCGCACGTAGCGCTGCGGTAAAACCGGCGCGATGCCCAGGGGCCTACTTCGCAGCCGAGAGGATCACCGGCACCGGGGAGCGCGAAAGCACATCCAGCGCCACGCTCCCGGAGATGAGATGGCGGATGGCGCCTCGGCCGTGGGTCGCGATGGCGATCGCGTCCGCCTCGGCCTCGCGGGCAGCCTGGATGATCGCCATATCAAGCAGGCCCGGTGGGTCCGGCTTCACGATGCGCGTGTCGACTTCAGCCCCCTGCGGGAACTCCATTCGCAGCTCGTGGAGGCGGTCGGCGAGCGCCATCCGCCCGGCGGCGAACGGCTCCGTCGGGTCGATCGTCAGGAGGGTGAAGTCCACTCGCGCTCCGGGCGTGTAGAGCCTGGCCAGGTCGCGGATCAATGGCAGCGTCTCATCCTCGGTGCTCGTCGCGACCACGATACGGAAGGGGTCGTTCGTATCCGCGGCGACGACGTTCGCGCCGCTCACCATGATGCCCACGCCGGCGTTCCCCAGCACGCCCATAGCCACGCTCCCGAGGATGGCATGGCGAAGTGCGCTGCCCGTGCCCCGCGAGTGCATCGCGATCAGCACGGCCTCCAGCTCTCCAGCGAGCCGGACCACAGCGTCCTTCGTGTCCTCGTTCCGCGCCTGGATGGTGACCGCCGGCCGCCCGGCAATCCCGGCGGCATCAAGCGTCTGCTGGAGGCCTTCGGTCCACCGCTCCTGTACCCGGCCCGCGGCTTCCCGGAGGTCTGTCCCCACCTCCCCGGAGAGGTCAGTCTTGGGGTCCAGGACACAGCCGAGGACCAGTTCGCCATCGATGGCCCGGGCGAGAGCGGCGGCATGCGCGAGTACGGGCTCGGCGGAGGGCGAACGGTCGGTAGTCACCAGAATGCAGCGTGCCACGCACACCTCCAGAGCCTGATTTTATGGAGTATCCCGGCGCGGCGGGAACGGCCGCAGGGGGAAGCGGCGAGAGGCCAGGCGTCGCTGATTACCAGGTGACCCGCCGGAGCTTGCCGCCGCTGAACACGTAGCCATCGCCCGCCGGGCCCACCGCGAACCCGTTGATGCCCTCGAACTGCGGGTCGCGGTACTGGCGGAGGAACGTCCCATCGCGCTGGAAGATCACAATCCTGTTGTTCGGGGCGTCCATCACGGCCACGTCCCCGGCTTCGCTGAAGCGCTGGGGCGGCTCGGCGGCCACGAGCCGGGTG
>CAYPAZ010000133.1:0-6636 GCA_964408835.1 uncultured Anaerolineaceae bacterium | reverse complement strand
ATCGCCCTCCGAGCTTCGGACCCTCACGTTCTCGGTCCAGCACGACATCGAACTGAAGAGACATAAGCGTTACCCCTTGCGTCCAAACCCTTACCTGCCGAAGAGGTAAGTGGGAGTGGTCTTGAAATGACGCTTGTCGTGCCCGCCGCACCGGCTGTCACTGGCATGATCCACGCGCTTGTTGTGGCGTCGGACGTTGCCGAGGTTGTACGCGTCCGCGAAAGCCTCCTCGAGCTCCCCGACATGCACGCGCATGGCGTCTCGGCAGCGGCCGAGGCGCTCCACCTCCTCGAGCACGGCATGTTCGATCTCCTGGTGGTCACGGACGACAGCTGGGCATCCCAACCTGCACTCCGCCGCCTGGCCTCTGACCACCGGCTCGATTTCGCGGTTGCGGTCCTCTCGGACGGGGCCCGCACGACTCAAGCTCAGCTGGCGGGGGCGGTTTCTGTACCTCGGGACTTGCTCCAGCGCCCGACCGAACTCCGCGATCGGGTCATCGATATCGTCAGCTCGGTCCGGGGCAGCAGACGGCGCGAGACGATGGTCCGCTGGCTGGAGCGCGAAGCGAAGACCGACCATCTGACCGGCCTCCACAATCGCCGCGCATTCGATGAGCAGCTGGCACGCGACTGCGCCACCACCGCGGACGCGGGTCAGCCGATCTCGCTCATCCTCGCCGATATCGACGGCCTTGGCCGAATCAATGACTTCTTTGGCCATACCGTTGGTGATGCTGTCCTGCGGCGCACGGCCAGCAGCATTTCCCGCTCCATCCGGGGCTCAGATTTCGCCGCTCGCGTGGGCGGCGACGAATTCGCCGTGATCCTTCCCACCGGGGATGGGGAAGTGGCTCGCCGGGTCGCCCGCCGCGTAGCCCACGAGATCGACCGCGTGAACGCGGAAGCCATCGACAACCTCCCGGAGATCACGCTCCTCTTCGGACTGGCCACCGCCACCGCGGTCGAACCTGACCAGCTTCGAGCCGTCGCCGAGCAGCAGATCCAGACCGCTCGCCCGGTCCGCATCCCCTCGGTGGGAAGGGCAATGGGCCTCCCTGACGGCCCCGACGTAGCCTGAACCCCTACTCCACGATGTCGCGGCGAAGCGTTAGCCGGATGGATACGACCACCAGCGCAGCTGACAGCCCGCCGACCAGGAGAAATGACCGCCACACCGGCGGCCAGCCCGATTCGTCGTCCAGGCCGTCGATGAACCCGGTTTGAGCCTGGATGCTCCCCACGTTCTGGGAGAGGCCGAAGTCCTTCACCGTCTCCAGCGGTCCGCCAAGGTTGTCGAAAACAGCAACTCCGATCGGCTCGAGTAGTCTGGCCGCCAGCACGATACCGATACCCGCCGCGGTGCTCCGGGTCATCACGGTGATCGCGAACGTCAACGCCACGTACCCGAGCATCCCAAACCACACGTAGCCCGCCCCTGCGAGGGCCTCGCCCAACAATCCCACCGAGAGTTCGATACTGTCGTCACTCCCGCGGCTCGCGGAGAGAATGGCCCCGCAGACGAACGCGAACAGAAAACCCCCCAGGATTGCGGCCAGGGTGGTCACCCAGAGCGCCGCAAAGCGCGCAAGCAACAATCGCGCTCGGTCGCCCACCCACGCGTTCATGGTGACCACCGTCCGCCAGCTGTACTCACCCCCAACCGTCGCCGACACGAGGATGATCGCCAGGATCGAGACCACTTGCGACACGGCGATGCGATAGCCGAACGGCACCACGTTCTCGAACGCGAGCGCCTGCTCCAGGTCGCTCGCCCCGCCTACGTCCGTCTCTTCCGAAGCCAGGACGATGCCGAGCGTCAGGTAGAGCACCCCGATGATCACCAGGGTGAGCGCGCCCATCACAAGCAGCATCTGCCGCTTCCAGATCTTAAACAGCTCGGCGTGGAAAAGCCTGAGCGTCATTCCTCCTGCCCCCGTGTTACTTCGAGGTAGTACGACTCCAGCGTGCGCTCGTCGGGCCGGATCTCGGAGGCGAAGATCCCGGCGCCTGCAAGCGCACGGTTCAGTTCCGAGGAGTGCACGGGGTCGGCCTGCACCACCAGGTAGTCATCCCGCTCGCCGATGCCCCTCACCCACTCCAGCCCCTCCAGGACAGCCCTCGCCGACGCGAGGTCCGTCACCCGCAGCTCGACGGAACCGCCACCCTGGAGAAGCGCGGCCACCTCGCCGCTGGCCACCACTCGGCCCTCTTTCAGGATCGCGATCCTGTCGCAGATTTGCTGTACCTCGGGGAGCGTGTGGCTCGATAGGAAGATCGTTCGGCCCTCACTGGCCAGCCTTGGGATCAGTGCGCGAACCTCCTGCTGACCCTCCGGGTCGAGGCCGCTCGTTGGCTCATCGAGCAGGATGAGCTGCGGGTCCCGCAGAAGTGTCGAAGCTATCCCCAGCCGCTGCTTCATGCCCACCGAGTAGGTCGAGTACTTCCGATGTGCTGCCCCCGCCAGCTCCACCTCCCCCAGCACCGCCTCCACGCGCTCCCGCGGAAGACCATCCGCGATCGCCAGCACGCGGAGATTGTCGCGCCCGGAGAGGTACGGATAGAACGCTGGTTGCTCGACAATCGCGCCAACCCTCCGCATCGCTCCCGACAGGTCCGCCTCCAGCGGCTTGCCGAACAGCTCCACCGTCCCCTCCGTGGGCTGTACCAACCCCAACAGCAGCTTCACGGTGGTGGTCTTCCCTGCGCCGTTGGGCCCCAGGAACCCGAACACCTCACCCGCCCGGAGATCGAGGTCGAGGCCCTGGAGAGCCGTCACGGCACCGTAGCGCTTCGTTAGCCCGCGCGTCCGCACGACCGGCTGATCCACCAGGGTCTCAGTCAACGCGAGTCTCCACTTCCCGCCACGCTAGCACTTCGCTATGCAGCGAAAAAGAACCTGTCACTTCTCGGAGAGCATCGCCACCGCCTCGACGATCGCCTGCGTGCCCTCGCCGCCGCGCCCGCGAGCCTGGAGCATCCGCAACACCTGGTTCACCAGCGCCACGCCCGGCATGACCGTCCCCGTGGAAGCTGCGGTCTCCAGCACCAGCCTCAGGTCCTTTTGCTGCAGGTCCACCATGAACCCGGGAGCGAAGTCTCCCCGCAGCGCCCGCGGCGCCAGGTTGGAAAGCATCCAAGAGCCTGCCGCTCCCGCGCTCACCGCTTCGAGCATCCTCTCCGGGTCCACGCCTGATCGCTTGCAGAGCGCAATCGCCTCGGCCATGGCCATCAGGTGCAGCGCGCCGGCGGTCTGGTTGCAGAGCTTCACCACCTGGCCCGCGCCGCTCGGTCCGCAATGCACGATCGTCTTCCCCATGGCCCCGAACACCGGCCGGCAGCGCTCGAACGTCTGCGCGTCGCCACCCACCATGATCGAAAGCGTCCCCGCTTTAGCACCCACATCCCCGCCGCTCACGGGCGCGTCCAGCATTTCCACGCCCCGCTCGCGGAGCCGCGCGGCGATGGAACGGGTGACCTCTGGGGAGATGGTTGAGCAGTCGATGTACACCGAGCCCCGTGCCGCTCCGTCGACGATGCCCCTATCGCCTAGTGCCACGGCCTCGACATCCGGAGAGTCCGAGACGCAGCTGATGGTGACCTGTGAGACGCTCGCCACCTCCGCCGGAGTGGTGCCCAGGGTCGCTCCAGCGTCGACCAGCGGCGCCGCCCGTTCCGCCGTTCGGTTCCAGACCGTTACCCGGAACCCGGCCTTGAGCAGGTTCCCTGCCATGGCCGACCCCATGATCCCCATCCCGACGAACCCGACGCGTTCGATGCTCATTACGCAGACCTCCGCCGAACTGGCTCCGCAGCCTACCGGAGTCGCTGGCTCACGACAGCGGTGCGTCCCACGGCAGCGTCTGGCGCCGAGGCTCGAGCAGCGGCTTCACCAGGCCGTCCGCGATGACGGCCACGATGTCGTAGCCGGAGTAGACAGAGGGGTCGATCCCGCGGATCACCCACGAGAGCTTCTCTTCTTCCGCGTAGGTGGCCGCGCCGAGCAGGACAAGTGCACTCGGACTCTGCGCCGGGTGGCCGGCCTCCGCGAGAAGTCTCCGGACGGTGCGCCTCAGGGCAGCGCTCGTGTCATCGCTATCCGGCCGGGGCGAACCAAACACCGTGCTCCCTGGCTCATCCAGCGCCGTGGCAGTCCACGCATCCTCCGCCGGCACGCTCACCGACTCCTCGACATCGGGCTGGGCGGCGGCCAGCACGATTCGCTCCGCCAGCGCCTCGCGATCCGCCTCCGAGGCGGGGAGGCGGTGCAGCGCGAGGGCATTGAGCTGGAAACTCCCGGGAACCCGATTCGTGAACTGCGCCCAGTGCGCGCTCAAACCTCCGAGGATCGTCACGACCGATCCTTCCCGGCTCGCCCTCCGGAGATGAAGCGTTACTGGCCGCCGGATCTCGAGCCGCCCATCGGGCAGCGCCACGGCATTCTCTGCGGCCAGCGCGAATTCGCTCAGCGCCGGCTCGCTCGAGGGCAGTGGCGCGCCTCGCGGGGCCCAGACCCCCAGCTTCAGCGCGGCACCATCGAGCCGCGATTCGATCGCCGCACGCGCCGCGTCGTACTCCAGCGTGGTCTCGGGTGCGAGGGTGTTCAGCAGAGTGACCGCCAGCTCCCAGCGACGGCCGATTGTGATGCCGGCCCGGAGGACATCGCCGCTGGCGCTTTGAGCGGCCACCGAGGTGCTTCGCGCGTAGTGGCTCCCCAGCCATGCGGCGAACAGCCGCAACGCCGCCGCAGACGTGTCTGCGGGATAGCTGACGGACACCGGGTGGGCTTACTCCGACTCTTCGGAGTCGGCGCGCTCGCCGCCCTCGCCGGGTTCGCCTTCGGCGCCTTCCTCGCCCTCTTCGGCGCCCTCCTCCTCGTCTTCGGCGTCCAGCCGGATGCGCGGCGGGTTCACCGTGGCGATGAGCACGGACGGGTCAGTCAGGATTTCGACGTTCTCCGGCGCCACCAGGTCACCTACAGCGATGGAGATGTCGAAGCTCGTCAGGATCGAGAGGTCGACTTCAAGCGACTCCGGCAGGTCGAGCGGGAGGCACCGGACCAGCACCGAGTCGATAGGCTGGATGAGCGTCCCTGCCAGGTCCTTCACGGCCGGCGCATCGTGGATCGCGTTGATCCGTACCGTCGTCTGGATGGGGCGCCGGAGGTCCACCTGGTAGAAGTCGATGTGACTGGGTTTCCCCGTGCCGCCCTGGCGGCTGAGCCCTCGAAGGATGACGTAGCGCGGCTTCTCCTCGCCCTCGATGGCGAGTTCAAACATGGTCCGGATACCAACGCTCTTCACGGTTCGGGTGAAGTCCCGCTCTACGAGCTGGATCGACTTGCTCTCTATCCCGTTCCCGTAGACATTCGCCGGGAGGATGCCCTGCTGGCGAAGCAGCTTTACCTTCTTACCGAGGACAACCCTCGGTTCAGCGTTGAGCGTGGCGCGGTCTGCCATGTTGAGAAACCCTCCGATGCCACGCTCCATACGTGGCACGCAACGATCCATGGTACGGCTGGCAGGCGAACGGACAAGCAGTCTAGGACATAACAAGGCCCGCATCAGCGGGCCTCGCGATTGGCTGTGAGGACGGCCCGGACTCAGCCAGGCTTGAGTTCGTTGACCTGCGCGCGGATAGCCGCCTTGTCCCCGGTGAACCAGTCCGCGTTTATCGCCTTGAATGGCTCCTCGGAAGCTGGCAGGTCGTCCTCCGCGAAGATCGCCGTCACAGGGCACGCCGGTTCGCAGGCGCCGCAGTCGATGCACTCATCCGGGTTGATGTACAGCATCCGGTCCCCGTCTTCATCGAAGTGGATGCAGTCGACGGGGCACACCTCGACGCAGGACTGGTCCATCACGTCGATGCAAGGCGTTGTGATCACATACGTCACGGGCTGGGCTCCTCGCAGTCGGTCGCAGAGGCGACAGATTAGCCCGGACTCGGGCTCGGGCCAGATCCTACTCTCCCATGCCGAGAGTGTGAAGCGATTCCCAATCGCCGTCCGCCATCGCACTGACACGTGTAACCTTGAGGCGGCGCTCGCCTGCCGGGCGCTCGCGAGGAGGGGAGATCCAGCGCCGTGCGGCAATGTGGCCTTGGACGCCGGTTCAAACGCTGCCCGAACCCGGCCGAAAACACCTGCGTGTACTGTGGCCGCGACTTTTGTGGTGCCCACCGGTACTTCGTCCAGGATCACGAAGCCGTTTGCAACGCGAAGTATTGCGTCGCCAAACAAGAGGACCTGAAGGTCTACCTTGAGTACCGGAAGGCTGTCGAACAGCGTAATCGCTCCGGCATTTGCGGCAACCCTGATTGCGAGATCCGCATCGGCGCGGGTTGTTCCCTCTGTGGAGGCGAATTCTGCGAGCTCCACGTCGCGCAGCGTCGTCACACGATCCGCGATGAGAAGGGGCTCATTGAACGGTGGGTAGCGGTCTGCCCCGTCTGCTGGGAGCGGCGAAAGATCTGGTCGAGGATCAAATGAGCGTCACCCTCGCCGATGTCAAAGCCGCGCGGGAGCTCATCATCCCCGCGATCCGCTTTACCCCCTGCTGGCCCTCGGCGACCCGGCGCTGGACCTCTTGCCGCTGAAGTCCACCCAGGTGGACGTGCGCATCTCGGGCGTGATCGCCGA
>CAYPAZ010000132.1:0-6669 GCA_964408835.1 uncultured Anaerolineaceae bacterium | reverse complement strand
GCGTGACCACGAAGTCGCTCCTCACGCTGGACTTCGACGGCGTCATCTGCCGCCCGCCGTTCGGGATCAACCCCGGCAAAGGCAAGGACAAGCGGCGCGACACCCCCGGCAGGAAGGGCCTCCTCTGGCGCACCGAAGGCTGGCGCTACCGCGGCCGCCGTCCCATGCCCGGCGCGCGCGAGGGCTTCCTCGCGCTGGCTGAGGAGTACGACTGCGTGATCCTCTCCGCGCGCGCGGAATACGCCCGCGGCCAGGCCGAGCGCTGGTTCGAGCGGTACATCGGCGTTGTGCCCCCCCTCCACTTTCGCCCACACTGGAGCGAAACCTCAGCCGCCTTCAAAGCCCGCATGCTCACCGAACTCCACCCGCTTGCCCACTTCGAAGACGACCCCCACACAGCCCACTGGGCCTCCGAACTCGTCCCTGCCGTGTTCCTCGTGGACTGGGGCCGCAACCGCTGGCTCGAAGGTCCCAACATCCACCGCGTCCAGCGCCTCACCGACGCCCTCCCGATCCTCGGACAGCTGGACGCCACAACGGGAAGCTGATGCCGCGCGCCAAACCCCAGGAACCGGACCACCTGCGCAAGTACCGCTCCATGCGGGACTTCAAGAAGACCCCCGAGCCTGACGGCGCCACCATCGAGCCTTCCCCTGAGAAGCCCCGCTTCGTCGTCCAGGAACATCATGCCACCGCCCTCCACTGGGACTTCCGCCTCGAACGCGACGGTGTCCTCGTCTCCTGGGCCGTCCCCAAAGGCATCCCGCCCGACCCGAAGGTCAACCACCTCGCCGTCCAGACCGAGGATCATCCCCTCGACTACTACAACTTCGAAGGCGATATCCCCGAGCGCGAGTACGGCGGAGGCTCGGTCATCCTCTGGGACCAGGGCTGGTACGAGACCGTAAAGTTCCTCGACCGCGAGGTGATGGTCGTCCTCCATGGCCAGCGCTTGCGTGGGAAGTACGTGCTTTTCAAGACCGGCGGCAAGAACTGGATGATCCATCGCATGGATCCGCCCGATGACCCCACCCGCGAGCCGATGCCGAAACAGGTCCGTCCGATGCTCGCGAAGCTGGCCGAAATGCCCCCGGACGACAACCGCTACGCGTTCGAGGTGAAGTGGGATGGCGTGCGCGCGGTTGTCTACTCTTCCGGCGGGCGTCTCCGGATCGAAAGCAGGAACCTTCTCGACCTGACCGCACAGTTCCCTGACTTTCGAGCCCTGGGCGAACAACTCGGTGCGCACGAAGCCGTCCTCGATGGCGAAATCGTCGCGTTCGATGCAGCTGGCCGCCCGAGCTTTGAACGCCTCCAGAGCCGGCTCGGTCTCACCTCGACTGCCGTCGTACGCCGCAAGATGACCGAGATCCCGGTTGTCTTTGTGCTCTTCGACCTTCTTTACCTCGACGGCCACTCGGCGATGGGCCTCCCCTACACGGATCGGCGAAAGCTGCTGGAGTCGCTGGCGCTGGATGGTCCCTCATGGAAGACCCCCGCGTATCACGCCGGCGATGGCAATGCGATGCTCGAAGCGGCGAAGGCGCAGGACCTCGAAGGCGTGATGGCCAAGCGGCTCGATAGCCCGTACGAGCCGGGCAAACGCACCGGCGCCTGGCTCAAAGTCAAGCACTTCAACCGTCAGGAGGTCGTCGTCGGCGGTTTCACCCGCGGCGAAGGCGCACGCCACCGCCTCGGTGCGCTGCTCGTTGGCTACTACGACTCTGAAGAAGCTGGGTCCACAGAAAGCGGCCGGCCACGGCGTTTCCACTACGCCGGCAAGGTAGGCACTGGATTCACCGATGAGATGCTCGAGCGGCTCGTCTCACTCCTGGAGCCCCTTCGGCGGGAGACCAGCCCGTTCGAGACCGGCTCTCCGGAAAAGGGCGCCGTGTTCGTCGAACCACGCCTCGTGGTTGAGGTGGACTACAGGGAGTGGACCCAGTCCGGGATGCTTCGCCACCCCGTGTTCAAGGGACTTCGTAACGATAAGGATCCACGGGATGTCACCAGGGAGTCGGTGACGTAACCCGGCAGTGCTAAACTGGCCGGACGAAACTGGTGCCTACCGGGAGGGTGGTCATCCATGCCAAGAGCAATCTGGAGCGGCGCGATCAGCTTTGGGCTCGTCAATGTGCCTGTGAAGCTCTTCTCCGCCGCCTCGAGCAAAGACGTCCGCTTCAATCAGCTTCACGCGGAAGACAACTCCCGCATTCAGATGAAGCGCTTCTGCCTGGCAGAAAACACGGAAGTGCAACTCGACGAACTCGTGAAGGGCTACGAAGTTGGCCCTGACCGCTATGTCACCCTCACCGAAGACGAGCTTGCCAACCTGGACCCCGAAGGCAGTCGCACGATCGACATCGAGGAGTTTGTTGACCTCGAAGACATCGACCCGGTGTTCTTTGAGAAGTCTTACTACCTCTCCCCGGAGAAGGGCGGCGCGAAGGCATATTCGCTGCTCATGCAGGCCATGACCGAGGCCAACAAGGTCGCCCTGGGCACGGTGGTCCTCCGCTCCAAGCAGTACCTGGTCGCGCTCCGGCCCGCGGGCAACGCCCTCTCCATGGCCACCCTCTATTACGCCGACGAAGTCGTCTCTCAGGACTCCCTCGATGGCCTGCCGGGCGAGAAGGTCGAAGCAAGCGACCGCGAGGTCGCCATGGCCCGGCAGCTCATCGAGACGCTCTCAACCGAATTCGACCCGTCGAAGTACCGCGACGAGTACCGCGAGCGCGTCCTCGACCTGATCGAGAAGAAGGCCGCCGGCGAGGTGGTTGAAGCCCCGGAACCGAAGGAGGAAGCACCGAAGGTGGTCGATCTCATGGCCGCCCTCGAAGCCAGCATCGCCAACGCGCGAAAGGCATCCTCGAACGGGAAGGCCGAAGCCGAGAAGCCCGCCCGCAAGAAGGCCGCGGCCTCCTGATCCGCCATGCCCGGAGCTG
Source organism: uncultured Anaerolineaceae bacterium (assembly GCA_964408835.1). Lineage (GTDB taxonomy): Bacteria > Chloroflexota > Dehalococcoidia > Tepidiformales > Tepidiformaceae > CAYPAZ01. The sequence continues at coordinate 3,724 of CAYPAZ010000132.1, read as the reverse complement.
AAGTCGAGATTGAAGGCCGCCACCTCAAGCTCTCCAACCTCGACAAGGTGCTCTACCCTGCCGCCGGCTTCACCAAGGCTGCGGTAATCGACTACTACATTCGCATCGCGCCGGTGCTCCTGCCGCACCTCAGGGGCCGCCCCCTCACCCGCAAGCGCTACCCCGATGGCGTCCACAAGGAGTTCTTCTACGAGAAGGACGCCCCTTCCCACACCCCGTCCTGGGTCGAGACCTTCCCCATCTTCAGCGAGAGCAACAACCGCGGAGTCAACTACGTCCTCGTCAACGACCTCCCGACCCTCGTCTGGGTCGCGAACCTTGCCAGCCTGGAACTCCACACGCTGCTCGCCCGCGCACCGGACATCCAGTCGCCCACGATGGTTGTGTTCGATCTCGACCCCGGCGACGGGGCAGGCATCCCCGAATGCAGCAAGGTTGCCGTGCTTCTGCGCGAGACTTTCGAGTCGCTCCGCCTGGAATCGTTCGCCAAGACTTCGGGCTCGAAGGGCATGCAGGTCTACGTCCCCCTCAACACCCCGACCAGCTACGACCAGACCAAGCCCTTCGCCAACGCAATCGCCCGGATTATCGAAGGCCAACACCCGAAGCTGGTGACCTCGAACATGCGAAAAGACCTGCGCAAAGGGAAAGTCTTCATCGACTGGAGCCAGAATCACGACTCCAAGACCACGGTCAGCGTCTACTCGCTCCGCGCCCGCCCCACGCCCACCGTTTCCGCGCCCGTCTCCTGGGACGAAGTCGCGCACGCCGCGCGCGGGGAATCCGCGCAGCCGCTGAGCTTCACCGCGCCCGAGGTCTTGAGCCGCATCGATGACCATGGCGACCTCTTCGCCCCTGTCGAGCAGCTAAAGCAGCGCCTTCCCGACCTCTGAGCCCGGCCCGTCTATACTCCCCGCGATGGACATTCGCCTGGATTCGGCTCAGCTCGCCCTCCGTGATGAGGTCACGACGTGGCTCGCCGAAAACGTCCCCCCCGAGCTCGAAGGCTTCGGTTACGCGGAAGAGGACGACCCCTCGGTCCTCATGGCATTCAACAAGAAGCTGGCTGCCAGGGGCTGGATCGCCCCATCCTGGCCCGCCGAGTACGGCGGCATGGCCCTCGGCCCCGTCGAGCAACTGGTGTTCAGCGAAGCATTCTCCTATGCCCGCGCCCCCGGCGGTGCCCGCGGCCCCGCCGTCGGCTACGCAGGCCCGACCATCATGATGTACGGCACCGACGACCAGAAGCGCCGCCACCTCCCCGGCATCACCAACTGGGATGTCGTCTGGGCACAGGGCTTCAGCGAGCCCGGTTCCGGCTCCGACCTCGCCAGCCTCCAGACCTCGGCCGTCCGCGATGGCGATGACTGGATCCTCAACGGCGGCAAGATCTGGACCAGCCACGGCCATTACGCCGACTGGATGTACCTCCTCGCCCGCACCGACCCTGAGGTCCCCAAGCACAAGGGCATCAGTTACTTCCTGCTCGACCTTCACTCACCCGGGGTCACTTTCCGCCCCCTCCTGAACCTCGCCGGCCGCAAAGGATTCGGGCAGTTCTTCTTCGACAACGTCCGCATGCCCGCTGACGCGCTCCTCGGCGACGAGAACCGTGGCTGGTACATCGCCACCACCACGCTCGACCTGGAGCGCTCCAACATCGCCAACACTGGCGGCGCCCGCCGGTCGATCGATGACCTCGTGTCCTACCTGCGCGACGAGAGCGCAGCGACTCACCGGTTCGGGGTTGCCGAACTCGCCGTCGAGGTCGCGGTGGCGACCATGCTGAGCTACCGCGTCGCGAGCATGCTTGCCGCCGGACAGGTGCCCAACCAGGAGGCCAGTGGCCTGAAGCTCTTCCTGAGCGAACTCGACCAGCGCATCGCGGGCGCGGGCCTCTCGATCCTCGGCCTTGCTGGTGGGTTGCTGCCCGGCTCCCCCTACTCAAAGCTGGCAGGGCAGTTCGCGATCACCGTCCAGACAAGCGTCGCCCGCACGATCGCAGGCGGCACCAGCGAGATCCAGCGCGGCATCATGGCTACCCGTGGGCTCGGACTGCCCCGCGGGTGAGGGAGGACTGAGTGGCCGACGAGTACGACCTGATCGTGGTAGGTAATGGGTCCGCTGGCGACAACATCGCCCGGACCCTCGGAAGGCGTGGGAAGCGGGTCGCGGTTATTGAACGCCAGCACCTCGGCGGCGAGTGCCTCAACGATGGATGCATCCCGAGCAAGGCCCTCGTGGACATCGCCAGGACCGCGTCGCGAGACGGCATGTCGTGGGACGAGGTGAAAGCCCACGTGACCGGCGTCACCAACCTCATCCGCGGCGACTCCCCCGATGGCGGCCTCCCTGACGACGGCGTCGACCTCTTCTGGGGCGATGCCGAGTTCCTCGCCCCCACGACCGTCAGGGTCGGTACTCGCGAACTCCGCGCCCGGGATGTGGTCGTCGCCACCGGCACCGCGCCCGGCCTCCCTCCCATCCCGGGCCTGGCCGAAGCTGCGCCCGTCACCAACCGTGAAGTGTTCTCGCTGCCTTCGCTCCCCCTCCGGCTGGCGGTCATTGGCGCCGGGCCAATCGGGCTAGAGCTGGGGCAGGCGTTCCACCGCCTCGGCAGCCAGGTCACCATGTTCGAAGCCGACCCCCGCATCGCGCCCACGGAGGATGAGGAAATCTCAGCCGAACTGGCCCGTCTACTCAGCGCGGAAGGTCTCACCATCAGGCTCAGTGCAGGCATCGAGTCCGTCCACCGCGATGGCGAAATCACCATCACCTTCGACGGCCGCGAAGAGTGCTTCGACGAGGTCCTCGTCGCTGCAGGCAGAGATCCGCAGGTGCCCGCCAGCCTCGTCGACCTTGGCCTCGCGCTGACTCCCGCTGGCTACATCCGTATCAACGACTGCGGCAAGACCAACCTCCCCGGCCTCTGGGCCGCCGGCGATGTCACCGGCAAGTTCCTCTTCACGCACTTCGCCGCCTACCAGGCACACCACATCGGCCGCCATATCATGGAGGACGAGTGCCACAAGATCCCCGATACGCTGGTCCCCTGGGCGATCTTCACGGACCCGGAAATCGGCCACGCCGGACTCACCGAAGCCCAGGCCCGCGAACTCCACGGTGATGACCTCAAAGTCGGCCGGCTCGAAGCGCGCGAGTTCGACTGGTTCCGCACCACGGGCAACCTCGAGGGGTTCGCCAAAGTGATCGCCGTCGCCTCGACCGGACGGCTCATCGGTGCGCACTTCATCTGCGCGCGCGGCAGCACGCTCGTCGGCGAAGCCGCGCTCGCGATCCAGCACCGGATGACAGCCCGCGACGTCGTCTCTACAGTCCACGCCTACCCCACGGCCTCGGAACTCTTCCGCTGGGCCTGTGCGAAGGCGGTGTGACATGGTCGAGTTTTGGGTCAGCGGCGCTGGCCTGCCTTCCCACTTCGTCCCCCGGGCCGTCCAGGCTGAACGCGATGGCCTGGATGGCATCACCATCGTCGATTCACAGAACCTGTCTGGCGACCCGTACATCGCTCTCGCCATCGCCGCCCACGAAACCAGCCGCATCCAGCTCTGCACGGGCGTCACCAACCACGTCACCCGTCATGTCGCCGTCGCCGCGACGGCCACTAGCACGAGGATCGCAGCCACGACCCCGTAGACCAGCGGATCGCGGGCCGACGCGTCGAAGAGCAGCGGCTGCACCCAGCGCGAGGCGAGGAGCGCGA
>CAYPAZ010000131.1:0-6680 GCA_964408835.1 uncultured Anaerolineaceae bacterium | reverse complement strand
CGGCCATACCGGCCTCCCCCAGTTCGTCGGCGATATCGATACCGAAGCCCCCTATATCCCCGGATAGCGCCGGTCACTCCCGGAACCGCCACCCCTTCAGCCCCTTGATGAACCGGATCTCCCCGAGGTGGAGCCATCCATGCCCCAGGCATCCCTGGAGCAGCTGCCGCGCCACCGTCCACTCCGACCCCTCCCACGCCGGCGGGTCAAGGTCTGCCTCGCCCAACGCCGGGAGCAACTCCTGCGTCCGCGCCCACGTCCGCTCCGCGTACTCCATGAACGCCGCAACGTCGTAGCGAAGCCGGCCCATCGCTGACTGACTCCAGCCCGTCCCCTGCTCCTTCGCGTCCATCTCGAACCGCTCGTGCCAGCCCTCCGCGGCCCACGCCTGCGGCGCCTTGCACACGTGGCTCACCACCACGTCTTCATCCCGGACGCCGTGCCAGAAGAGAAACCCGATGTGGTTCACCTCCGGCCCGGCCTGCCACCAGAGCCACTCCGGCTCGCACTCGGCCAGGTCCGCCCGCAACTCCCGGTGCAGGTCCCCAAACCCCGCCCGGATCACCTCAATCGCGTCCACCGCTTATCCCATATCACAAGCCATCACCGGGTCGTAGTCCGGCAGCTCGATCGGCTTCGGCGCTGGCTGGATCCACGCCACCTTCCCGTCCTTGCCCACGACCACCACCACCCGTTGCGCCACGTTCCGCTGTGGGACGTAGACCCCATACGCCCTCGCCGTCTCCCCAGGAGGGTTGAAATCGCTCAGGATTGGGTACTCCACTCCCAGCTGCTCCCTCCACGCCTTCTGCGCCCATGCGTTGTCCACGCTAATGATCACCGGGATCGCGCCCTGCGCGGCGAACTCCGCTGCCTTCTCATTGATCACGTTCGCCTGGTTCGTGCACACCGTGGAAAACGCCGCGGGCACGAAATTGATCACCACCGCGTTCTTCCCGCGGTAATCGCTTAGCTTGAACTTCTCGCCCATCGGGCTCGATGGCAGTTCGAAATCCGGAGCCTCGTCGCCCACCTTCAAAGTCTCAGTCTCAGCCACAGGGGCACCTCTCAGGTTGGATCGGGGTGTCATTCGATACTACTGGTCGCAACCCCTACTCAACAACGCTGTCCTGCGGCGTCCTCCACTGCAGCCGCACCGTCTCCCGCCCGTACAGCAGGAAGGCTGAACCGAGCAGGCTCACAGGAAGCACGTTCACCAGGTGCGCCAACACCGCGAAACTGAACGCCAGGCTCGACCCCACCCCAAACGGCAACAGCGTCAGCGTCGCTGCCGCGTGGAACACGCCGATGTACCCCGGCGACGATGGCACGATCATCGCCAGGTTCGTCGTGCACGTGATGAGCACCGCCACCGTGAAGGGTGCGTCGATCCCCAGGGCCCGCATAAGCAGGTAGTTGATCGCGAACGCTAGCAGCCAGGTCGCCGCCGACAGCCCCCAGATCCGCGTCGCGTGCTGCGCGTGGTAGAGCTGCCTCCATCCCTCCGCGAACGACGCCGCCTGCGCCCTCACCCACTCCGTGGGCGAGAACCGACTCCGGAAAGCCTCCCTCTGCGCTATCCATCGGAACCCACCACGGCTTACCACCAGCAACGCTCCCAGGGCCACAGCCACACCCATGAAGAACAGGACCCAGTTCAGCCGGTCCCGGCTCTGCTCGTTCAGTGGCAGAAACAGACTCACCGCGAGGAACGCCAGGATCAGCATCGCCCCGTCCAGTACCCGCTCAGTCACCATGCTCGAAACCACGTGCATCACCCGCATCCCCGGCAACCGCGTCGTGATCGCCACCCGCGCTACGTCCCCCGCCCGCAACGGCAGCACGTTGTTGAACAGGTAGGAGATGCTCAGGATCCGGAACAGCCGCGGCGTGGAGATCCCGGCCCCGCCGGGCAGCAGCAAACGCCACCGCGCCGCCTTGGCGGCTACCGACCCTAGCAGCAGCACCACCGCCAGCCCGATCCACCACAGGTTTGCACTCCCGAGAATCGAGAAGAACCGCCCCCAGTCCACCGCCAGCGCGAGAAGCGTCACCGAAATCGCGGTAAAGCCCAGCCCAATGCCCACTCGAACCACGCGCTCGCCATCCCCCCGGGCTGTTCGCCGCATCCTGCCACAGCCCTGCGCTTCCGTCAGTTAACCTTCGTGGCTAGGCTTAGGGCCAATGGCCTCCACCAGCCCCCGGGAAGAACTACCGGCGCGAACCAGCCGCCCGGCTGCCTCCGTTTGGCAAACCTCCCTCGGCGAGCGCTCCCTCCTTGCGTTCCGCATCGCCCTCCTGCTGATGCTCACCGTGGCCGTGGCCACCCGCACCTGGCAGGACCGCGAATGGCTCGGCTACCTCCTCCTTGCCGTGACCGCCACCGTCTGGCTCCCGGAGCTCGCCCGGCCGCGTATCTACCGTGTCTGGTTCGCCTACGTCGCCGGCATCTTCTTCTACACACTCCTCCGCGCCCGGGCCGACGAAACCGCCATCCCCGTCCGCACCGATTACGTCATCGAGATGGATCGGTTCCTCTTCTTCGGCGCCGACCCCGTCGTCTCCCTCCAGCGCCAGTTCTTTAACCTCCGCGATATCGACTTTCTCGATTGGTCCGCGGTCGCGCTCCATTGGTCGTTCTTCGTCGCCCCCCACGCACTCGCCGTCGGCATCTTTCTCTTTCGCCGAACCCTCTTCCCCCAGTACGTGCTCCTCGTCGTGGGCCTGATGTACGTCTCCCTCGTCCTCTTCATCCTCGTCCCCACCACCCCACCCTGGCTCGCCGCCGTCCAGGGCGACTTCCCCTACGTGTTCCGCGTCATGGATTGGGTCGGCCACACCGTCGGTGAAGAGACCTACGTCGCGTTCTACGAGTCGCTCGGCGAGCCGAACTCGGTGGCGGCCATGCCCTCGCTACACATGGCGATCACCGTGGTGATGGCCCTCTGGGCCTGGGAGCATGCCCGCCAATGGGCCGGCCCTCTCGCCGTCTACGCTCTCCTCATGGGCGTTGCCCTCGTCTACATGGCCGAACACTACGTCGTCGACCTGCTTGTTGGCGCGCTGCTCGCCGCCCTGTGGTTCCTCTTTGTTCGGCGCTACTTCCGGCCCAAGGCTAGCCCCGCTTCCGAGCCGTCACCACAGAGTTCTGCGGTCCCGGCTCCGAAGCCCACGCATCTCTGAACCCCGCGGCCTCGAGCATCGCGACGATCTGCGAAGCCCGTCGATTCTCACCTCCCAGCACGACCATTGTCAGCCCGCTCACGCTGGGATGGTCTGGCCCCGAAAGGTCCTCGGCCAGCATCGGCTCCGTCACTACCACCGTCCCTCCCGGCTCCAGCGCCGCGTAGCAGTTCGCGAGGATTCGCCGGCAGTCTGCTTCCTCCCAGTCGTGCAGGATGCTGGAAAGCAACAGCACATCGTGCTCGCCCGGTATCCCGTCCTCATCAAAGAACGACCCGGCACGGAAACTCAGCCTCCCTTCCATCCCCTCCCCCGCTATCCGCCGCTCTGCTAGCCCCTGCACAGCCGGCAGGTCAACGATCGTTCCCTCCAACCCGGGATGCTTCCGCAGGATGGGGATAGCGTATCCGCCCGTGTTCCCCCCGACGTCCGCCAGCCGGCGGAACCCATCGAAGTCCACCTCTTCCAGCAACCACCGTGCTCCGTGGACGGCGTTCGCGTACATACCCTCTGCGAACCACTCCTGCTCCTCCGCCCCGAATCCCCCGAACATGTCGTGCTGCCCCGAAGGCGTCCACGGCGACCCGCTCCGCAGCGCATCCCCGAGGTGCCCCGCCGCCTCGTGAAACCCCGCGAACAGCAGCCCTCGCCCGCCCACGTAGCCCGGCGCCGACCTCACCAGGAACGCGCTCGCTGCCTCCGTGTTCGCCAACCGGCCCTCGCCATCTCGCGCCACGAGACCGTTCGCCGCCAGGAACGCGACCAGCGTCGGCCACACTCGGTCCCGCAACCCGAACTCCCTAACGAAGTCAGCCAGCTCCATCGGCCCCCCCTCCAGCCGGTCGAACATCCCCGCCCCGAGGCAGAACGCCAGCGCCTGGGCGCGCAGCGCCCCGTCCTCGAGCGCGTAGATTCTCAGTCGCGCCGCCTCGAGTTCGTCCATTGCGGCATTGTCGCCCCCACTGCGCCGGTAGCGCATTAACCTCCTCCACCTACACTCGCCCCATGCAACCCCCGGCCTCCGAGGCCCTTGCTCCGGTGATCGGCGGCCTACGGCGGGTCTTCTGTTGCCACAGTGCCAGTCTCTCGGGGCGGCATCCGCACAACTCCATCGCCGCCGTCGCCGAATGTGTCGAAGCTCGCGTCCCGCGCCTCGAACTCGATGTCCGCTTCCTCGCCGATGACGCGATGGTCCTCTTTCATGACCCCGTCCTCGACCGTGATACAACCTCCACCGGGCCCCTCAACGCGCTCGACCGCGCCGCCATCGCGAACGTTCGTCGCCGTGATGACTCCCCACTCGGCTTCCTCGAAGAGGCCGTTGACCTCCTCCGCGGTCACTCCACCCTGCTCCAGGTCGACCTCAAGCTCATGCGGCCCATCTCCGATTCCCGCACCGCTGTGCTCACCGCCGCACTCAAACCCCTTGGCGAAGCCCTCGTCGTTGGGTCCACAGCCCACTGGAACCTCAGGCCCCTCGCGGCCGCGGGCCTCCCCGTAGCCTTCGACCCCACGTTCCACATCAACGCCTATCCCGAGCCGCTCGCCGAGGGCTCCCTGCCCCCGGTCCGTCGCGGGCTCCATGGATTCTGGGACGACTCACCCCTCGCCCATGTCCCTCATGCTTCCGCTCAGGATTACCTCAAGGCCCGGCTCGCCGACCTCTGCTCACTCGTCCCCGGCGTCCGCGAGCTCATGGTCGACCAGGACACCATCCTCCGGATGGCCGGACTCGGCGTCCCTCCCGGCCCAGCCCTCCGCCCCTTCGGCGTCGAACTCACCGCGTGGACCATCCTGGACCGCGGCCCCGCGCTCACCACCCAGCACCTCTCCCGGCTCCTTGAAGCTGGCGCTACCACGATCATCACCGACTCCGCCGTTCAACTCGCTGCCTACGCGGACTCTCTCCAGGATGAGACGCCGTCACGCCTCTGACACCGCATTGCCCCTTCTCAGGGCAACGGCTGGGGCCCCACCTGCCGTAGACATGGGTAGGGGAGAACCCTATCCAGCAAGGGGCCGTATCTGTGAAAGCGAAACCACCTACACCCATCCGGGAGATCCTCCGTGACCTCCAAGACCATGACGAGACCGAGTCCGGCCAGGGACTTGCCGAGTACGCACTCATCCTCGTGCTGATCGCGGTTGTCTGCGTCGCCGCCGTCGGAGCCCTGGGCAGCGCCATTTCGGCGGGCCTCGGCTCAGCCGCAGGGATGTTCTAACCGCTCACTCCCGCCACACAGGAACAGGCCGCCCGCAAGGGTGGCCTTTCCATGTCCGCTAGTTTCGGCTCGTACCCGGCGCGATGATCTCGTAGGTCGGCGCCGTCGGGCTCGGCGAGGGCGTCGGGCTCGGCGAAGGCGTCGCCGTCGGCAGCGCGGTCGAGGTGGATACTGCAGTGGGTGGAGCGCCTGCCGGGCAATCGCCCTGCGCCGCGAACAGCTTCACTATCCAGACCACTTTGTTCCCGCTCGGCGAGACGGCCTTGCCAATGCCGACGCACTTAACAGGCAGCCCGACATTGGCCGGGATCCAGATCCCGCTCCCCTGGTGACCTTCCATCATCGCCAGTGCTTGTGATGGCGTTAGATTCACAGGCCCTGAGCTCTGGGCCTGAGCTATCCCTTCGCCCCCGGCCGTTGCGCCATCCGCGCGGCTAAAAAAGCCGCAGTTGTTGGCACGCTGAACCCAGTTCGCCCCGTCAGCGTAGTGCCCCGCTGCTCCAGGGGTTTCGGCCACAAACTGCGCGTAACCGTATGCAGCCGCGTTCAGCTGCGGCACGACTGTGAGCGGGTGTGAGCCTGGGATGTGTTGATCGCGCCACGCTTGCAGCGCCTGCAAGAACTGCTGTTCCTCAGCGGTCAGGTTGTGTTGGACACATGGCGCGATTGCCCCCACCCCTTCGCGGGTCGCCAGCATCGCCAAACCGAGGAATAAAACCCCCACCGCCAGCGCGAAGAGGGGTAACAACTTCACCATGAACACCTGCGCGGGGGCAGCGCCCGGTGACCATAACACGCGCCACCGTCTTACTGCCAAGCCCCTTTTGGAATCGCCACCCACCCTGATGCAACCGCCCGCGCTGCCGTCATTCCTAACGCAGGCGCAACTCTCAGCGCCTTGGGCCAGCCGGTGACGGGGCTGCCGGGCTCGAGATACTTCGGAGGAACTCGATGCAGCTCGCGGTCGCCGTCGCCCCAGACGACCCCACCCCCACTTCCCACCCGGGCTGGATTCTTGGTCGTATCCACCCACCCGCCGGTGGCCAGGCGAGGCGCGTAGTCGTCCTCGACCTCTCACCCGCCGCCGCCCGGCTCCAGCTCGTTCTCCCCACCGCCAGCCCGCTCACCCACGACCGCTTCTGGCTGTCCCTGGGCTGGCAGGGTATCTCCGCCGACTTCCGCTGCTGTCTGATCCGCGCCACCACTTCGCATCTCAACGCCCGGTAGATCGGAAGAGCACACGTCTGAACTCCAGTCAGACGTGTGCTCTTCCGA
>CAYPAZ010000130.1:0-6684 GCA_964408835.1 uncultured Anaerolineaceae bacterium | reverse complement strand
TGCCCAGCGCGCGTCAGCACGGCCCCGGCCGGCAACTAGCGGCAGTGCCAGGGCAGCGCTCGATGCTGGCCTCTCGCGTGAAGACGCGTTCCTTCAGCGGCTCATGGCGGACTGCCGCGCGGTCGACGGCAAGGTCGCAGCCCTGCTCAACGGCTCGTGCGAGATCGTGTCGATGGAGGACGAGACGATAACGCTAGGCTTCTATCATGACTTCCACCTGCAGCAGGTCGAAAACAAAGGTCGCGCGATCATCGAGGAGTCCGCGGCGCGCATCCTCGAGCGGCCTGTGTCGCTGGTAGTAACACAGGTCGAGCGGTCGACGCCCGCGCGCAAGGGGCCGAAGGGCGGCCACCTCGTGGCGGCGGCGCGCTCGATAGAGGGCGCCACACCCGTGGCGAAGGAGGGTTAGATGGCAAAGGGAAGCGGAAAGAACCGGTATATGCGCCGCTCGGGTGGCTCGCCCGCCGCGGCTGCCGGCGCGGGAGGGCTCGGGGGTGGCAACGCGCTAGCTCAGGCGCAGCAGATGTTGGCCAAGGCCCAGGAGGAGTTGGCCGCGACCACGATCGAGGGCACGGCCGGTGGGGGAGCAGTCCGTGTGAACATGTCGGGCGAGCAGAAGATCACCGGCATCGCCATCGAACCGGAGGTGGTAGACCCGGAAGACGTGGAGATGCTCCAGGACCTCATCATGGCGGCGATCGCCGACGCCGCGGAGAAGGCGAGCGAAGCGCAGGCGAAGTCCTTTGGCGCCATCACTGGCGGCCTGAAGATCCCGGGCCTCGGCTAACGCTGCGAGATGCCCGACATCCCCGCCGGCCCGCCCGAACCGGTCACCCGGCTGATCGACCAGTTCCACAAGCTGCCGGGGGTTGGGCCGAAGTCGGCGCAACGCCTGGCGTACTACATCCTCGGGACATCTCAGGGTGATGCGGACGAGCTGGCCAGGGCGATAACCGACGTCAAGGAGAGGGTCCGGTTCTGTTCGGTTTGCATGAACATCACCGAATCTGACCCCTGCGGGTACTGCTCCGACGACGCGCGGGACCGGACCGTCATATGCGTTGTCGAGCAGGCGCTTGATGTGCTTGCGGTGGAGCGCGCGAGCGGCTTTCGCGGGCTCTACCACGTACTCCACGGGATCCTCAACCCCATGGACGGCATCGGGCCCGAGGACCTGCGCATGAAGGAACTGCTGGAACGCCTCCGCGATGGCGCTGTCACGGAGCTGATCATGGCCACCAACCCCAGCCTTGAGGGTGAAGCGACCGCGATGTACATCCAGCGGCTGGTCGGGCCGCTCGGGGTCAAGGTCACACGCCTCGCGCGAGGACTCCCAAGCGGCGCCGACCTCGAATACACCGATGATGTGACGCTCGCCCGTGCCTTCGAAGGCCGCCAGGAGATCTGAGTTGGGCGAGCGGCCGCGCGTGTACAAGACCGAGGGGATTGTCCTCCGCCGTCGCAACATCGGAGAGGCCGACACGGTCTTCACCGTCTTCAGCGACGGTGAAGGGAAGTTCGAGGCGGTGGCGCGCGGGGTCAGGAAGGCGCGCAGTCGCATGCGCGGCCACCTGGAGCCACTGACGCGTTCGAGCATGCTACTTGCCCAGGGCCGATCGCTGGATGTGTTCACCCAGGCAGAGACGGTCGACCCTTACCGCAGGCTCCGGGAGGACCTGGAGCGCTGTGCCACCGCGCTCTACTGCGCGGAGCTGGTCGATGCCTTCGTCTCCGAGCACGCCGAGCAGCCCGGTCTGTACGGACTTCTGCGGGTGCTGCTCGAGGCGCTTGATGCCGGCGCCGAGCCGTGGGTGGGACGCTTTTTCGAAGTCAGGCTGCTGGCGCTGCTGGGCTACGAGCTCCAGCTCGACGCCTGCGCGGCCTGCGGCGGCAGCCTTCCCGAGGAGCCGACGCTCCTTGCGCCAGGGGCCGGGGGCCTCGTTTGTGGGGACTGCCGGGGCGCGGCGGGAGTCGGGAGGCTGCTCGGGGTCCGTGGGATCAAGGTCTTGCGCTTCGCGCGGACTTGCTCGCTTGCGGAGTTCGCAGCGCTGCGGTTCGATGAGGCGCTCGCAGCGGAGCTGTCGCTCGTGCTCGGAGATACCGTGCGACACGTCCTGGAGCGTGAGCCGCGGACGCGCAAGTACATCGAAAGCCTGATCGCGCTCGCGGACCGAACCGGGCGCCCATCCGGTGACGTAGTAACATAGAGAATTACACGCCGCCGGAGTGAGGTCCTTATGCCCCTTTACGAGTACTACTGCCAGTCATGCCACGGGATATTCGAAGAGCTGCGACCGATGCGCGAGTCGTCTGAGCCGGTTCCGTGTCCCGAATGCTTCAAGGACGCGCCCCGCATCATGCCCACGTCGTTCGCGGCGTTCACATTCCGCGAGGGCTATCCGCGGCGCATTCCTGACGACGGCAAGTACTACCACTTCGGCCAGAAGGTGAACAAACCGGTCACGGGTGCCGTGCGGCCCAACGAGCACCCGGAGATAAACAAGCCACGGCCGAAGCCGCGGAAAACCAGGGGCGAGAGGAGCGCGATCGCGGATATGCAGGTCGCATCGATGAAGGGCGACCTCGTCGACCTCTACGGCAACTGGGTGAAGCCGCAGGACGTGCCGAAGGGCATCGAAGAAGGGCGCGTCTACAAGAAGGGCACCCCGAAGCACAATCTGCCCAAAGAGTAAGTCGGCGCGGCTCTTAGCTGCGCCGCTCCAGCACGTATTCGCCGATCTCCCGCAGGCAGCGTTTGCTGTCGTTCTCTGGAAGCACGCTGACCGCTTCCAGGGCGCGGTCGACGAAGTCCCTGGCCATCTGTTTGGTCAGGTCCGCGGCGTCTGAGTTACGGACCATCTCGATGGCGTCCTCAAGGTGCTGCTCGCGACCCCGCCGGGCCGTGAAGAACTTCTTGATCGGGTTATCGCGCGGATAGCGCTCGAGCAGAAATAGCGCCGGGAGGGTCACGGTGCCCTCGCGGAGGTCGCTGCCGACGGGCTTCCCCATCTCTGCTTCGTCGCCGACGAAGTCGAGGAGGTCATCAATGATCTGGAACGCCATCCCAAGGCTGTAGCCGTAGCTCCGGAGCACCTCGACGGTGCCGTCATCACATTCCCCGAGCGTGGCGCCGCCTTCGGTCGCGTTGGCGAACAGTGCGGCGGTCTTGCCGCCGATTCGCCAGAGGTAGTTCTGAATGTCCTTGCCGACGTCGAACGCCGCCGCATCCTGGTCGAGTTCGCCGCTTGTCATTTTCATCAGCGTGAGGGCGAACAGGCGGGTCACCTTGAGGCTTCCCGTCCGGGTCACCATCTCTGCTGCGTTGGCGAACATGAAGTCACCGAGGAGCACAGTGAGGGCGTTATCGAAGATGCTGTTGGCGGTGGGGCGGCCCCGGCGGCTCGTGGCGCCATCCACGACGTCGTCGTGGACGAGGCTCGCGGTGTGGAGTAGCTCGATGGCAGCGCCGAGAGGCACCAGCCGGTTGAGGTTGTATTCGCCGAAGCTTCCGGAGAGCAGCACCAGGGCTGGGCGCAGGCGCTTCCCGCGGGCCTCAAGCGCGTGATCGAGCATCGTCCGAAGCGCAGAGCTCTCCACCTGCTTGGTCGATTCAAGCAAGTCCTCCACGAGGATCATGTCCTCCGCAACGGGGCCATACAGCGTCGTCAGCTGCGGCGAGATCACTCCTGGCCGACCTCCATCGCAATCGGCAACCCGAGAAGGCGCCGTGCGTTCTCCGTCGTGGCCGCGGCTACTGAGTCGAACGGGAGCCCCCGTTCCGAGGCAATGGCCGCCACCGCCGCGCGCACGTTCCCGGGTTCGTTCCGGGTGCCACGCGCTCCTTGAGGGGGAAGATACGGGCTATCGGTCTCGACGACGAGTGAGCGAAGCGGGATCTCTCGCGCGATCTCACGCAGGTTTGTGGCGTTCGGGTACGTGATGTTGCAGGCGACCGAGATCAAGAAGCCGAGCTCCGCATACCGCCGTGCCTGTTCCACGGTGCCGCCGAAGCAGTGCATCACCCCGGGATGGGGGAGGCTGCTGGCTCTCGAGTACGGCTCAAGGTGCTCGAACAGGGCGTCTTCCGCGGCCCGTGAGTGCACCGACACCGGCTTGCCGGCGTCAAGGGCGATTGCCAGCTGCCGGTCGAGCGCACGGCGCTGGTTTTCGGGTGAAGAGTGGCCGCGGTAGGAGTCCAGCCCAACCTCGCCGATTGCGGCGACTGAAGGGTGTGCCGCTAGCTCGGCCACGCGAGCCAACTCCGCCTCGCCGACGTGGTTGGCTTCGTGCGGGTGATAGCCGACTGCGGCCCAGACACCCCGGGCAGGGTCGGCGCCAGTGACCGCCGACTCCATTGAGGCGGCATCGTAGGCGCAGTCCAGGACGCCTGCGACCCCGGCCCCCTCCAGGCCCCTCAGGACGCTGTCGCGGTCCGCTGCGAAACCTTCGTCCTGGAGGTGGCAGTGCGAGTCGAACAGTTGAGTCATGCCGGGACGGTCTCGGGCGCGTCGAGCTTGGTGTAAAGCGGCGCAGGCGGTGGCAGTTGTGTACCGGGCTCGATGCGCGTGTGCTGCCATCCACCGTCAGCGAGTGTGCCGGGCTGGGCGAGGAGCGTGTGCAGCTTCTCCGTGGTGAAGGGAATCACCGGGTGGAGCACTACTTTCAGTCCGTTGATCACATCGAGTGCGATAGCGAGTGTCTCGGCCGCATGCTCACGGTCTTCCTTGACTGCTTTCCAGGGTGCGCGCTCGTCGAGGTACTTGTTCGCCGCCTGGGCGACTCTCAGCGCTTCCTGCAGCCCGCTCCGGAAGCGGCAGGCGCCGAACTCGGCTGCCACCCGCTCGAATGCCTGCGCGGCTTCCTTGAGGAGCGCAGTGCTCTCTGGCGCCGGCGCCGGCACCGCTGGCACTACGCCTTCGAAGTTCCGCTGCAGCATGGAGAGCACGCGGTTGACCAGATTGCCCCAGGTCCCGATAAGGATGTCGTTGTTGGCGCGGATCATGTCCTCCTCGCGGAACTCCGAGTCCGCCATCTCGGGCATGATCAGGGTCAGGTAGAACCGGACCACATCAGGGTCATAAGCGTCGAGCAGGTTGAGTACCCACGTGCCGGTACCCTTCGACTTGCTCTGTTTCTGGCCGGCCGAGAAGTTCACGTACTGGTTGGCGGGGACGTCGTAGGGGAGGTTGAGTCCACCGTAGCCGAGAAGCATCGCCGGCCAGATCACCGTGTGGAACGGGATGTTGTCTTTGCCTATGAAGTAGTAGCTGCGGACAGCCGGGTCCTCCCAGAACAGCTTCCACGCGTCGGGCGAGCCCGATTTCTCCGCCCACTCCTTGCTGGCCGAAAGGTACCCGATGACGGCGTCGAACCAGACGTAGATGCGTTTCGCCTCGAAGCCTTCGACTGGTACCGGCACCCCCCATGCGATGTCGCGGGTGATCGCGCGGTCCTTCAGCCCCTCTCCCAGCATGCCGAGCGTGAAGTTCTTGACGTTCCGCCGCCAGTGGTCCTGGTTGCCCACCCACTCGGTGAGTTGGTCCTGGAAAGCAGTGAGTTTGAGGAAAAAGTGCTCGGACTCCCGGAGTTCGGGAGTTGCGCCAGTAAGCTTGCTGCGCGGGTCGATTAGCTCGATCGCATCCAGTGTGGAACCGCAGTTGTCGCACTGGTCGCCGCGGGCTTCCTTCGACCCACAGTTCGGGCACGTGCCCTCGACGTAACGATCCGGAAGAAACCGGCCCGCCTGTGGGTCGAAGAGCTGATCGGAAGTGCCGCGATAGAGGAGTCCCTGCTCAAGCAGCCGGGTGAACAGCTCCTGAGTGGTCTGGTAGTGGTTCTCGGTGAGCGTCGAGGTGTAGAGGTCGAAGGTGATCCCCAGGCGTTCCCAGGTTTCCACAAGCTTTGGGTGATAGCGGTCGACGATGTCGCGCGGCTCGACTCCTTCGCGGTCGGCGCTCACGGTTATGGGGGTCCCGTGGGAGTCCGAGCCCGAGACCATGAGGACATCGTTCCCGGCCAGCCGGTGGTAGCGGGCGAAGATGTCCGCCGGCAGGTACGCTCCCGCGGCCTGGCCGACATGCAGCAGGTAGTTGGCATAAGGCCACGCCACGCAAACGAGAACGCGTTCAGACAAGTGCCGGAAACCCCAGGGGAATGTGCCCCGAGTTTATCACAGCGGCGCGGCCCCTCAGTCGCCGTGGGGCCAGAGGTCGTAGGCAGCCGAGCGCGTTAGCCCGAAACGCCGGGCGGCTTCGACTGCTGCGGCGGACCGACGAGCCCCGGCGCGCGCCATCTCGGCCAGGTACTCCTCCGCCGCCACATGGTCGCCCGGTCCGGCTGCAGGCACGCGCACGACCACCGTGCACTCCCCTCGCACGCTCTCGAACCGGTGGCCCAGCTCGGAGGCGGTCCCGCGCACGGTCTCTTCGTGGACTTTCGTCAGCTCCCGGCAGACCACGACCTCGGGGTCGGAGAGCGTCGCCGCGATGTCAGCGAGAGTCTTGCCAAGTCTCCCGGGACTCTCGAAGAACACGAGGACTTCCGCGCCCTGGCTGGCCGAACGGAGCCGGGCTACCCTCTCGCCCTGCTTCCGGGGCAGGAACCCAAGGAATGCGAATCCCGCGCCATCGAAGCCAGCTGCGGAGACGGCAGCCGTGACAGCGGACGGCCCCGGGATAGGCGTGA
>CAYPAZ010000129.1:0-6690 GCA_964408835.1 uncultured Anaerolineaceae bacterium | reverse complement strand
GCGCCGGCGACATCCTTCCACTTGGTTTCGATGACTCCCTGGCCGTCGTCACGCTTCATCACGATGTCGACGAGGTGGTCTTCGCCTTCCTGGCCCTTGACTTCGATCTCGAAGCCGGTTGCCGGCTGCTGAGCCGTCCCCGATGCCTGCATCTGCGCCTGCATGGCCATTGCCTTGCTCATGCCGTTCGGCGTGAAGACCATCATCAAGCCCGCGATGTTCTGCGCGATAAGGTCCTTCGCGAACTGCTCCGCCGAATCCTTCAGTTCTGCCATGGCAAACTCCCTTCATCTACCCGCCGTATCGAAGTTTGCACGGGCGGGCCAAGCGGAGGGGATCGTCGAACCCCGGCCTCCGCCTGTCAAGCAGCTTACTGACCGGTCGTTAACCGCGCCGCCGAACCGCCGCTAGTCGACGGGGTCGAGGCCGAGCGCAAGCCGGCCCGCGAACTCCTTCTGCTGCTTGGCCGGCAACGGGTGATAGTGGCCCGCCTGCACGTCCCGGAGCAGCCGCTCCAGTCCCGTCGGCCGGTAGAAGCCGGCACCGCCCGAGGCCTCCATCGCCGCCTCGACTGCCTTCTTCGCCTGTTCAACGGCGTGGGTCTTGAGCACGAAGATCCGGTTGGTAAGCTCCAGGTCGGGCGTGAACTCGAAGTCGTTCGTGAGCTGGACCATCGCGTTGTGGATTGTGCCGGCCACCTGCGCGGCGCTGACCATCTCTCCGGTCGCCCACCGGATGGTCGGGTCCTGGGCCCGCTTCTTCGCCAGCGGGGTCGCGATCTCCACGGCCTTCTCCGCCACCCCCACGTACACCCCCGTGATGAACGGCATGGCCACGGCCGCCACCACGTTGAAGATCGGGGCAAACCCCTGCCGTGGCCGCTTCAACGCTATCGTTGCTTCGGGCACGAACACGTCTTTCATCACGATGGTCTGCGAACCCGTCGCCCGCATCCCCAGGGTGTGCCAGTCGTTGTCCAGCGAGACCCCATCGGCGCTCAACGGCACCCCGAAATGCAACACCTGCGGGCCCTCATCCGGGTCGTCGTACGGAGCGCTCGTCACCGCCACCGCCCCCGCCGGGCTCCCGCTCGCGAACGCCTTCCGCGCCGAAACGCGGAACCCTCCGTCCGCCCGGCTGACCGTGCCGTTCGACTCCAGCCAGTCCCGCGCCCCCGTGCTCACCAGCACGATCTGTTCCGCTGCCACTCTAGGAAGCAGCGGCGCCGGGCGGCCGTTCATGTGGTTGAACCGCTGTGCCGCCACCAGGTGCTGGTGCATCGAAAGGGCGAGCGCGGTCGAGCTGTCGTGGTACGCGAGCCGGCGGAGTATCGCCGCCATAGTGGAATAGCTCGCCCCGCCGCCCCCGAGGTCCTCGGGTACCAGGGCGGAGATTAGCCCCCGCTCCTTCAGGACCGGGTAGTGCTCGGCCACGAACGCGTCCGACGCATCCCGCTCATCGGCGCCCACCGCGAACTGCGGCCCAATCTCGTCGACAATCTTCAACCAGGCGGTCTTATCCAACTGATTCCTCCTTGAGTCGTTAACCAGCGTTTAGCTGCACATTGGCGACCAATGTAGCCTGTTCAGAGCGGGCCCTCATCGGTCAAAAGTCGGAGTCGCGGGCGATCGGCCGCTCACGAGTTCCTGGGCGAGCATAGGCAGCTCTCCAAGGATGGTGAAGTGACCGTGCCCCGGCAGTATCCGTAGTTCCGCCCCTGGGATGACCTCCGTGGTGTGCTGGCTGTGAGCCAGCGAAAGAAGCGTGTCCCCATCGCCATGCAGGATGAGCATGGGGACCGAGATGTTGTCGGGGTCGAATGACCACGGCTGCGCCTGAACGTGGATGTCGTGGGCGTATCCCACAACCCCCTGGCGCCAGGCTTCCACGGCGGCCCGAACCCGGGCAGAGTCCGGGGACTCGTCCGCGAAGTACGCCGCGTCGGGCTCTGGAAGCGGGAACGGCGAGGCCTCGAAGAACCCCATACCGTCCTCGCCATAGCGCTCCACGCACCAGGCCGTTGCTGCCTCCTCGGTTGGCTGCCGCATGAGCTCCGCTTCCTGGGCTGGAACTCCCTCCCACGCCCCGAACCAGCCCATGTCCGTCACTCCGCCTACCGTCAGCCCGGCCGTGACACGCTCCCCAAGGACCGCCGCGCAGGCGACCGCGTATGGCCCTCCGCTTGAGTGCCCCACCACGATGAACCGCTCCACCCCGAGGCTATCGGCGATGGCCACAACGTCGCCGGGCCAGTCCGTCATTGAGCGCCCGGGCTGCGGCGATGACCCGCCGTACCCGGGCCGGTCGGGCGAGATCACCCGGATACCATGGGCGGCGAACTGGTCCTCGAAGTCGAGGAGCCTGAACCGGGTCGTCGGCGCCCCGTGGAAGAAGAACAAGGGCGCCCCGCCGGCGTCACCCATGTCGGTGTAGGCCAGCGTGCGTCCGTCGGAAACTTCGACCGTCGAGTCCTTCACAGGGCACTCCTCGTGCTGCCGCCATTCGGCCTCGTCTTCGCGCGGCGCAGTGTACTACAGCCGTCGACCCCCTGACGTGAGGCCTCCCAGCCTCCCGCGGGCGCGTTCGCAGACCCTGAGTCCCTCCCCTTTCACCCCCGGCTCTGTTGCCTCTCCCGCCCCGCCCCGCCACACTTTGATCCAGGCTTTCCCCGGTAGCTCAACGGTAGAGCGGTCGGCTGTTAACCGATAGGTTCGGGGTTCGAATCCCTGCCGGGGAGCCACGTTCCCCCATTGAAATCCCGCTCCGCTGGCATGGTGCATCGGTCTTCGTCACGCGCAGAGTGGTGGCTGGCCGGAGGGAGACACATTCCTCGAATTCGACTTCCCATACGGCTCGAGACCGCAAGGCTCGTCCTGCGGCGTTACGAAGCCGCCGACGTGAAGGCCCTGGACGGCGACGCCATCCGCTCGATCGACCACATTGGGCGCTTCATGCCGAACGCAAGGACCGAGCTTCTCGGCGACCGCGCCGCCCTCATTGCCGCTGTCCGGCACGCCTTCGACGCAGGTGAGCGCTTCGCATACGGCATTTTCTTGCCCGACGGCTCGTTCGTTGGAAATTGCGGCACGCGATGGGTCGAAGACGCCGTCCTGAACGTCGGCTACTGGGTGTTGCTTGAGCATCTCAGGAAAGGCTATGCAAGCGAAGCGGTCAGGGCTGTGACAGCGGCCGGTTTCGAAGCGGGCGTCCAGCGGTTCGTGCTCAACTGTCATCCCTCCAACGTCGCGAGCATCGGGGTCGCTCGTTCGACCGGGTTTACCTACCTCTCGACTGACGAGCGCATCCAGGACGATGGGGGCCGCTACGACGAGATGACCTGGGAGCTCGAGCCCAAAGCTGCGTTCTAAAGCCGCGACCGCGCTCCGGCCGGTCTATCGCGTCCGTTCATCGAAGGTCGCAGCGCATGAGGACCCGCGGGAAGCCGTCGAGCACCGACTCCGTATCCGCCACCTTGGTGAACCCGGCCCGTTCGAATAGCGCCCGCGTCCCGACGTAGCCCATGGTCAGGTCCACTCGCTTGCCACCGTTGTCGACGGGGTAGCCCTCGATGACGGACGCACCGTAGGAACGCGCGAAGTCCACCGCTCCTGCCAGGAGTGCGTGGGCAATCCCTCGGCCACGGTTGCCCGCCCTCACGCGGAAGCACCACACGCTCCACACGGGTTGGTCGTCGACGTGGGGAATCTTGCCCCTGGCGCGAGCAAAGCTATTCAGGTCGGCACGGGGAGCCACGCCCGCCCAGCCAACCGGCACGTCGCCGTCGTAGGCCAGTACACCCGGTGGTGGGTCGCTGCGGCACAGCTCCGCTACAAGCTTCCCGCGCGCCGGGCCCCGCAGCTCGCGGTTCTGCCGGGACGGAAGCCGATACGTCAGGCACCAGCACACGTTCGCGTCAGGCCGTTTCGGACCGAGCACCTGGCCCACATCTTCGAAGACATCCGCGGGACGCACCTCGAAAGCCATGATGCCATGGTCTCACACCGGCATCGGTTGGCAACTCGCCTGCCGATGCCCTCCGCACGGAGCTCCAGCCGCCGCTCGGCCCAAACGGTAATGTCACCGGCCTGCCCGTATTCCGTCCGCGCTCCCGGCGGCAGTGATGAACTGCCGGATTTGCGACCCGTGCTCAACCGTGTGCGCCACCAGCGCCGTGATGACCCACGCGTGCGGCTGGTCACCATAGCGATGGCCGGGAGGTAGCGGCCTCGCGGCCTTCTCGTCGCTCATCCCTGCCAGTGCCTTGCGCGCCCCTTCGCGGCAGTAGTCGATGTACCCCAGGATCTCGGACCGCGACCACGCCACGGCCAGGCTCGGAAGATCCCGCCAGTGCGGGTGCCCGGCGAACGGAGATGGTGGGGCCCACGGGCCGAACTCCCCGTTCAGGTCGTAGTCGAAGCATTCCAGCGCGTGCCACGCAACGCCCCATGGAGTCGAGCGCCGTTGGACCCACCGCTGGACTAGCGCGCGGTGCTCTTCTGAGTCGGTGACGGGACTCCAGTCCGAGCGGAGGAACTGGTGTTCGCGCGTGGGGCTCGGGACCTGCCACATGGCCTCTTCCCAAAGCCCGTCCCTGCAGTCCCGTACCGCCCCGGCCAGCAGATCCAGCGCCTGCTCCAGGCTGCGACCAAGGCCCTCCACCCAGATAGATGCCATGCACTGTGACGCTACGCCCATGCCCTTGCATGCTCAACGCCGCTGCCCACTGAGCCGCTAGTTCGTCGCTGTCACAGCCTCCACTGGACATCGATGCTCGGATCCGGCCGGTAGGCGCAGTAGGCGCCCGTCTGGATCGCTCGCTCGAGATGTTCTCCGAATGCCGGGTGCTGTTCGCGGAGCCGGACGAGCGCCTGGCGAACCGCGCGAGTCACCGCAGCCCGCGCTCGCTCCGAGTGGGAACCCGCGCGACGGCTGCGGTTGCCCAGCCCGAATGCGCGCGCGAGCTCACGCATCAGGAAGTCACGTTCCGCAAGAGCCTGTTCCTCGCGCATGGCATCTGCGGTGGATCGCGCCTCCTGGATGTCCTCCTCGATCTCGGCGAGTCGTCGGCGATAGGCTGTCGCGGCCTCCGCATCCAGGAGTTCCCCCGCGTCCGATGCGGCTCGCGAGGGCAGGTCCGCCGCGGTGGCCCCGGCTGCCGAGGCCCAGCCGCGCGTCTCCGTGGCCACCAGGTCCAGGACATGGAACTCCCGCCCGGGCTGAGACATGAGAACGGCCAGGTAGCGCAGGCCCTTGAGGTCCCGCACCCGGACGGTGCGCCCTTCGAACACAACCAACCAGTAGTCGCCTTCACGACGGAAGATCGCGCCTCCACCGTCACCCCGCGCCGCGATTGCCGAGGGCTGCGGGGCAGCTGCCTCCGGATCAGGGGGCCGTTCCGACCCATACGCAGCCTCGGCCTCTGTCGCATGGCGCCGGGCGCCGACCTGGTCGAAGCCCGAACGCGCCGCCTGGAGTTCGAGAAGTGCCTGCTGCTCGTGCCCCTGGGCGCGAAGAGCGGAACCAAGGGCCAGGCGACCCGCCGCGACTTCGAAAGGCGCCCCCACTTCGTTCCAGAGCCGCACGGACTCCTCGAACGCCCGGCAGGCTCCCTCGAGGTCGTCACCGGCCAGTCGAACCCGGCCCTCCGCCATCGCTGCCCCCGCCAGGAGGGCCTTGCTTTCGAATTTCCCCGCGACGCGTGCGAGGTCTTCTGCTGCAGCCGCCGCCCGACCAAGGTCCCCGGCTGCAATCTCAATCTCCACCTGGGCCTCCAGAAGGGGGGCACGGCGGAGTTCGCTGCGAGGCGGGAACTCCTTGGAGGGAATGCTCCGGGGGTGCTCGATCGCGTCGCGAATGGAGCTCGCAGCGAGCGCAACCTCTCCCTCCCCGAGATGCACCAGCGCGAGGCCGGGCTGTGGGTCCCAACCCACGGCGTGGGCGGCGAGGAAGGCTTCTCGTGCTCCCGCGAGGTCTCCCAGCCGTAATCGGATGCGACCGAGTTCGGTCAGTGGCCAGCCAAACTCCCGGCGCAGGTACGGGCGGAGCTCCTCGCAGGCGCGCAGTGCTTCGGATTCCGCTTCCACGCAGTCCCCGCGCAGACGGAGGATCTCGGCCCGGTGCACGCGGCACCGGCCGTGGATACTGCCCACGGGTTGCCCTGAGTGCCACTGCTCCATCGCGGCGGTCCACTCCTCGGCGCGGTCGTACTGTGCCAGCGCCTGGAGTGCGCACACCACCTCGCAGAACACGACGCCCGTCGTGATCGGATCCAGCTCGCCTGAAACCGCCGCGACCGCCGCCTCGTCGAGCAGGGCCAGTCCCTCCCCGGTGTCACCTTCCAGGATCAGGATGCGGGCTCCCGCCACCCTGCCGAGGGCAGCGGCGGCCAGGTCGAACCGGCTGCCCAAGTCCACGGCATCACGTGCCGAAGTGCCGGCACTCTCGAAGTCGCCCGAGAGGAGTCTCTCGTAGCTTCTGACAACGGCCACCCATGCATGAATGCCGGTTTCACCCTGCCCCGCGAGGAGTTGCTCCGCGCGCTTGAGCCAACCGCGGACGGGCGCCATCAGGGCGGTGTCGAATAGCAGGTGCATCGCCACCCGGACCGCCGCGCCTGCCGCTGCCAGTTGGTCGCCGCCGCGCAACGCTTCCGCGTGCGCGCTCTCCCAGGCCTCGATGGTCGCATCGAGA
>CAYPAZ010000128.1:0-6762 GCA_964408835.1 uncultured Anaerolineaceae bacterium | reverse complement strand
CGCCTGCGTGAGGTGGTTGCACAGCTCGAGGGGTGCCCGCTTCCGGCATCGGTGCTGGAGCGCGACATTCTGCCCGCGCGGGTACCGGACTATCAGCCCGCGTTGCTCGATGAGCTTGGAGCAGCGGGTGAGGTGACCTGGATCGGGCGAGGAGCGATCGGCTCCGACGACGGCCGGGTCGCGCTCTACCGCAGGGAACGCCTGTTTGACCTCGCCCCTGTGCCGCCGGCCGAACGACCGGATGAAGAACTCCATCGAGGCATCCTGGATGCGCTGGGAGCTCGCGGAGCCCTGTTTTTCACCGACCTGGTTGGCGTCACCCGCTCGCACCCGGGCGAAGTCGTGACCGCTATCTGGGATCTTGTTTGGGCCGGCATGGTGACGAACGACACGTTCGGCCCCCTGCGAGCGCTTGCATGGCCGAAGCGACAGGGTTCGCGACGCCGAGGGGGGCTCGTGCCCCCGGAGGTTGCGGGGCGCTGGTCCCTCACGCCTCTCGCAGGTGAGGGTGGCCCCGCGCAATCAACCGGCAGGGCCCACGCGGTGGCGACCGGGCTGCTGGAGCGGTACGGGGTGGTCACCAGAGAGACGGCATCCGGGGAGGGCATCGGGGGCGGCTTCGCGGGGTTGTATCCCGTGCTCCGCGCGATGGAGGAGGCAGGGAAGATTCGGCGCGGGTACTTCGTCGAGGGACTGGGCGCGGCGCAGTTTGCGCTCCCCGGGGCGGTCGACCGGGTCCGCGCCCACCGTGAGTCGCCGGACGAGCCGGTGGTGCGGGTGCTGGCGGCCGTCGATCCCGCGAATCCCTACGGCGCCACGGTTCGCTGGCCGGCGCCGGAAGGCGAGGGCCGGAAGAGTCCGGCGCGCGCGGCGGGCGCCTACGTGGTAACCGTGGACGGCGACGTTGTGGTCTACCTGGAGAGGGGCGGTCGGAGCCTGGTAACGTTCCCGAGCTTTGAGGGGTCGGTGGCGGCACTTGCTGCGGAGGCGCTGACAACGCTTGCGGGCAGTTCGCCCCGTGGTCTCTCTATTGAGCGGATCGATGGCGAGCCTGCCTCGGGCTCCGCCCGCGCAGCTGCGCTAGAGCATGCTGGCTTCGCCCGGGGTTATCGTGGGCTGACCTTCCGGGTGACGAGGAGCAGGGCGCATGCCGGAGGGTGATGCCCTCTTCCGTTTCGCCCGCAAAGTCCGGGAGGCGCTGGAAGGGGAGGTCATCCGCGGTGCTCGCGCTCACGGGCCGGGGCCAGTGCCGCAGGTCGAGCGGCTGGTGGGAGCCACCTGCACGGAGGTCCGCGCCCACGGCAAGAACCTGCTCATCGGTTTCGACAACGGCCTGACAATCCGCGGGCATCTGAGGATGCATGGGACGTGGCACATCTACGCGGCGGGAGAGATGTGGACGAAGCCGGAGCGTGAGGCGAGGTTGGTGCTCGAGACCGGTAGCGCGGTCGTGGTGAACTTCAGCGCCCCAGTGGTTCAGATGCTCGAGACCCGCGCACTCGGGCTTCATTCCCCGATCAGCGACCTTGGGCCGGACCCGCTGCGGGACGACTTCGACGCAGACGAAGCGTTCAGGCGCCTTCGCGCCCCGGAACGCGAGGCCGTGACCATCGGCGACGCACTCATGGATCAGCGCGCAATAGCGGGCGTGGGCAACATCTGGAAGCACGAGACGCTGTTCCGCTGCGGCCTGAATCCCTGGCGGTTGGTGCGAGAACTCTCTGACCCGGAGGTTCGCGAGGCGGTGGACACGGCAGCTCGCCTCCTGCGGGAGAGCGCGGGACTCGACCTGCCGGGCGGGAAGAAGAGGCGGCCCACGATGTATGTCTACGCACGGCGCGGCCAGCCTTGCCTGCGCTGCCACACCTACCTCCGGAGCGCCCGGCAGGGGCGAGACATCCGGTTTACAACGTGGTGCCCCGCCTGCCAGCCGGGGAGCCCGGCGCAGGAAGTTCAACCCCCATCGCCGCCACGATCGGCTGCTCGTCTGCCCGGCATGGGGCCGAGGCGGGCTTAGAATAGGAGCGTGCTAACACCCGGGGGGCTTCAACAGCGGCTGGCGCACGCCACGACGGTTACCCTCGCCGTGGTCTTCGTGGTGTTCGGCGCGCTTTCGTACTGGCAGGTGTTCAACGGCGACCTGGCGGACCGCGCCGACAATCCTCGGGTGGCCGAGGCTGTGCGGGACCCGGGCCGTGGGCGGATCATCGACCGGGGCGGGAACGTCCTCGCGGAGTCCAGGCCCGACGGTACTCGCGTCTACCTGGACGCGGCGTTCTCGCACGCGGTGGGGTACATCAGCCCCCGTTACGGAGCCCAGGGAGCGGAACTGGCGTTCAACAGCTGGCTGACCGGGGAGGCGGGAGGGTCATGGGAGGCAGCCATCGAAGCTGAGTTTCGGCGCCAGGGACGGCGCGGACTCGATGTGGCGCTAACGATCGACCCGAGGGTGCAGACGGCGGCGGTCCAGGCGCTGGGGTCCCGGGCGGGCGCTGTGATCGCGCTCGACCCGAAGAGCGGCGAGGTGCTCGCGATGGTCAGCTTCCCCGGGTTCGATGCGAACCTTGTGGACGAAATCGGCGACGAACTCACCGAGGACGAACTCGCACCGCTCCTGAACCGCTCAGCCCAGGGCCTCTACCCGCCGGGGTCGATTTTCAAGACCGTGACCGCCGTGAGCGTACTCGAGAACGGCGTGCTCCAGCCCGATACGCAGGTGACCTGTCCCGGAGAGCTGACGTTCGACGGGTTCGTGGTGCGCTGCGATAACGTCCCGCAGGGGATCGGGACCTACCCGTTCAAGAGCGCGTACACCTTCTCGGTGAACGCCATCTTCGGGCAGGCGGGGGTGGACACAGGCTGGGAACGGTTGCTGGCCACGGCCACGCGCATGGGATTTGGTTCCGCGGCCCCGTTCCCGCTGGAGAGTTCGCCCACCTCCGTGGTCGGCCCGGCCAGCGAACTGACACAGCCGCTGCTCGCCAGCACGGCTTTCGGCCAGGGCGAGATCCTGACCACTCCTCTACAGATGGCGCTGGTGGCGTCCGCGATCGCCAACGGAGGAGTACTTCGTGAACCGGTCATTGGCTTCGGTGCTTTCCGCGATGGGACGCTGGTGGAGCGGTTCGGTCCAGGCCCTGGCCGGCGGGTGATGTCACCGGAGGTCGCCGCGACCATGCTCGACTTCATGGAGAGCGTGATCACCGCGGGCCAGGCGGCCGGGGTGTCGATCCCGGGTGTCCGGGTTGGGGGGAAGACGGGCACCGCCGAGAGCGGAGTGGAGGGACTGTCGCACGCCTGGTTCATCGGCGTCGCGCCCATCGATGACCCGCAGGTTGTGGTGGCGGTGGTGGTGGAGTTCGCGGGACAGGGCTCGCGGGTCGCGGCTCCCATCGCGGGGGACGTGATGAGGGCGGTGCTGGCGCGATGACTGACCCACTTCGGCGTCTCGAGCGCATGCTCGATAGGACCGCCCGGATGGTGAGCGGTGGGGCACTGCACCCGCTGGAGATCCTCGAACGCGTGACCGAGGCACTCGAACGTGGAGCGCGCGGGGGGGTGGCCCCGAACGAGGTGCTGGTGGGCTTGCACCCAAACGATTGGGAGCGGCTGGAGGGGGTGGCCGAAGAGCTGACCAGGGAGCTGCGCGCGGCGCTGCTCGAACAGGAGCGAACTCGCGGCCAGCGGCGTGTCGGGGACCTGCGGGTGACCCTGGAACCATCCCGGAGGGCCGCCGAAGGCGCACCGGAAGTCTCGGCCCGGTTCGTGGATACGTCCATCCCGGTCGCCAGACGGGGGGCTTCGAATCCTACTCGGCGGATGCTGCGACACCGCGGAGTGACGCTGGTCCTGAGCGATGGGCGGCGGGTCTCTGTGACCCATACGCCGTTCGTCATCGGGCGTTCGCCCGACTGCGACCTGGCGCTGGCGAGCCTCGCGGTGTCGCGCGAGCATGCGGAAATCATCAAGGTCGCGGACGGATTCGCGATCCGGGACCTCGGCAGCCGGAACGGAGTTGTTGTCGCGGGAGAGCGCGTGGCGCACGCCGTCCTGGGTCCGGGAGTGGGCGCGACCGTCGGAGACGTGACCATCTGGGTGGAGGGGCAGCAAGAGTGAGCGATTCGGTCGAGCTCTTGACGCTCAGGTTAGCCCTGCTCGCGATCCTACTGGCGTTCGTTCTCGTGACGGCGGTGACGCTGCGTGGTGGGGTGCGCAGCCGGGAGGCGTTCCGCGCCCGGGACGAGTCTGAGGTTGCTGTGGCGCGGCTGGTCCTGCTCTCCCCCGCGCGGACGGGAATCCCCACGGGGACCGAGTTCCTGGTTGCAGGGGAGATGGAGATCGGCCGTGCGCCCGACAGCAGCATCGTGCTTGGGGATCCCTCCGTTTCGAGCCGCCACGCGAGCCTGACCAGGAACCGGGGGCGCTGGGTGCTCCGGGACCTCGGCAGCACGAACGGGACGACGGTGAATGGCCGGCGTATCGCCGAGCGCGGGGTGGCGGTGCGGGCCGGGGATGAGGTGGCGTTTGGGGCAGTTGTGATGCGCCTGACGCTCTAACCCGGGCGGTTCGCGCGATGCGAGATTCCGATGAGCATCCCGAGTAGCACGAAGTTCACCAGCAGGCTTGAGCCTCCGTAGGACACGAAGGGCAGGGTGATGCCGGTGGTGGGGACCAGCCGCAGGTTCCCGGCAATGATCACGAGAGCCTGGATCCCAATGAGCAGCCCGGTGAACGCAGCCAGGTAGGACTCGAAGTCGTTCCTCGCCGACACCGACACACGGAACGCCACCACCACGAGGATGGCGAACACCATCACCACTCCGAGCGCTCCTGCAGCGCCTAACTCCTCGCCGATGGCGGCGAAGATGTAGTCCGTGTGGGACGCAGGGATCACGTCCGGAGAGCCGAGGCCAAGTCCTTCCCCTGTGACTCCCCCGGCCTGGAAGGCATAAAGGCTCTGGACCGTTTGATAGCCGCCGGCGCCCGCGTCGGAGAAGGGATCGAGCCAGATGTCTATGCGCTGCTGGGCATGGTCGAAGGCGTAGTAGGCAAGGATGCCGGTCAGAACCAGGACGGCAACGCCACCGAGGACGAAGCGAAGCCGGCCGGTAGCGACATAAAGCGCCGTCATGGCGAGAAGCAGGAGGAGCGCGATCGCTCCCAGGTCACGCAGCCACGCTATCGCGAGCAGGGTCAGCGCCCAGGCGATCCCCAGCGGTACGAGGTATGGCAGCGCGGAGTACGTGCGATTGGCGAACCGGAGCCGCGACGCCGCCAGCATCCCGCCGTGGTCGGCAAGGTAGCCGGCCAGAAACGCCAGCAGGAACACTTTGATCAGCTCGGTGGTCTGGATTGTCTGGCCGCCGATCGTGATCCAGAGCCGGGCCCCGTTGATCGTCGTACCGAACAACCCTGTGATGGCGAGGAGAAGCCCTGCGGCGAAAGCGCAGGTGTACTTCAGCTCCCGGAGGAGCGGCAGCCAGCGCGTCGCCCAGGCGCTCGCCACCATGAGGCCCACACCGAGGGTGATCCAGACAGACTGGTCGTTCGCCACGGTGGGCTGAAGCCGCGCGACAAACGCAAGCCCCACAGCGGCGAGGAGCATGGCCGACGCGTACGCCTGGCCGGTCGCGTGCGGTGCCACGAGCCGAAGCCCAAGGTGCCCGAGGCCCGCCACAACCAGAAACTGCGTTAGGATGCTGGCGAAGTTGGCTGGCACCTCGGACCCGGATCGGTCGAGCGCCTGCCACGCCAACCACAGGAAGCCGATGGAGGCCGATAGAAGTATGAGCTCGAGGTTGCGGTCGGCGGAGGTGACCGCGCGCCCTGCCTGGCGGAGCGTGGTCACGCTGTGAACCCCGGAGAGGTCATCGACCAACGATACCGCCTTGAGCGGCTGGTGGGCACGGGTGGGATGGCTGAGGTCTGGCTGGCGGAGGACCAGCGGCTGGGACGCTGGGTGGCGGTCAAGGTGCTCAGGGAATCGCTCAGCGGAGACGAGGCGCTGATGGCCGGGCTGGAGCGGGAGGCCCGCATGATCGCGCGGCTGCAGCATCCCAACGTGGTGTCGGTGTTCGACGTGGGGACCGTGGGTGGCCGTCACTACCTGGTGATGGAGTACGTCCATGGCGTCTCGCTACGCCGCATGATCGACGAGAGAGGACAGCTGACCGAGGCGGAGGTTGTGAAGTACGGCGTGCAGGTAGCGGCCGCACTGGAGTACGCGCATCGCCAGGGGGTCATCCACAACGATATCAAGCCCGAGAACATCATCGTCACCGAGTCTGGGGACGCCAAGGTGACCGACTTCGGCGTCGCCGAGCCCGTCACGCAGACGCTGCCTGCCGACCAGGCGCGGGAGCTTCTCGGTACGATCGCCTACCTGGCCCCGGAGGTTATCCAGGGCGGAGCAGCAGATGCGCGCTCCGACCTCTACTCGCTGGCCCTGACACTGTACGAGGCCGCGGCAGGTCGCATGCCCTGGACGGGACCATCGGCCGGGGCGATCGCTGCGCAACGGCTGGCGACTCCCGCTCCACCTCTGCGTTCGCTTGCACCCGGGGTGAGCCCGGGGCTCGAGACTGTGCTCAACCGGTCGCTGGCGATGTCTCCCCGGGATCGATTCTCCGGCGCCTCGGACTTCGGCGCAGCGCTTCGGCAGGCGAGCGAACGGCCGGCCCAGCCGGTGCCCGCCCCGGCGCCTATCATTGCTCCCCCTGCGCGCCTTGGCGAACACCGCTCGGGTGCTCGACGGCCGGCGCG
>CAYPAZ010000127.1:0-6831 GCA_964408835.1 uncultured Anaerolineaceae bacterium | reverse complement strand
ACCAGTTCCGCATCGGCCTGGTCCGCATGGAGCGCGCCATCAAGGAGAAGATGTCCGTCCACCAGGACATCGACTCGGCGATGCCGCACGACCTGATCAACTCGAAGCCGGTGATCGCGGCGATCAAGGAGTTCTTCGGCTCGTCGCAGCTCTCGCAGTTCATGGACCAGACCAACCCGCTCTCCGAGATCACCCACAAGCGGCGCCTCTCCGCCCTCGGACCGGGCGGCCTCTCCCGCGAACGCGCCGGCTTCGAAGTCCGCGACGTCCACACCACCCACTACGGCCGCATCTGTCCCATCGAGACTCCCGAAGGTCCGAACATCGGCCTCATCTCCTCGCTGAGCTGCTTCGCCCGCATCAACGACTACGGCTTCATCGAAAGCCCCTACCGCAAAGTCGTCAAGAGCGCCGTCATCGACGAGGTCAAAGTCCTCAACCCCGGTGAAAGCTCCCTCAAAGTCGGCGATATCCTCACCGTTGGCGATGCCGAAAAGCAGAACAGGGAACTCGCCGCCAAAAACAAACAGCAGATCGAGCATGAGGCCTACTGCCAGTACCTCTCCGCCTGGGAAGAGGACAAGTACATCATTGCCCAGGCCAACGTCGAACTCGACAACCACGGCAAAATCGCCACCGAACTCGTCAACGCTCGGCAGGCCGGCAACTTCGTCCTCCAGCACCGCGGCGACATCCAGTACATGGACGTCAGCCCCAAACAACTCGTCTCCGTTGCCGCCAGCCTGATCCCGTTCCTCGAAAACGACGACGCCAACCGTGCCCTCATGGGCTCCAACATGCAGCGCCAGGCCGTCCCTCTGCTCCGCGCCGAGGCCCCCTTCGTCGGCACCGGCATGGAGCGCGTTACCGCCCGCGACTCCGGCGCCGTCGTCATCTGCAAACGCTCCGGCGTCGTAGATTCGGTCGACTCCGAACGCATCATCGTCCGCGTCGAGGGCAACGTCCACGAAGGCCAGCTCTCCCGCGAAGTCGGCGCCGATATCTACCAGCTCACCAAGTTCAAACGCTCCAACCAGAACACCTGCATCACCCAGAAGCCCATCGTTCCCCAGGGCCAGCGCGTCCGCAAAGGCGACGTCCTCGCCGACGGGCCCTGCACCGACGGCGGCGAACTCGCCCTCGGCCGCAACGTCCTCGTTGCCTTCATGTCCTGGCGCGGCTACAACTTCGAAGACGCCATCGTCGTCAGCGAAAAGCTCGTCAAGGACGACTACTACACCTCCATCCACATCGAAGAGTTCGAAATCGAGGCCCGCGACACCAAACTCGGCCCCGAGGAAATCACCCGCGACATCCCCAACATCGCCGAGGCCTTCCTCAAAAATCTCGACGATAGCGGTGTCATCCGCATCGGCGCCTCCGTCAAACCTGGCGACATCCTCGTCGGCAAGGTCACCCCCAAGGGCGAAACCCAACTCACCCCCGAGGAAAAACTCCTCCGAGCCATCTTCGGCGAAAAAGCAGGCGACGTGAAGGACGCTTCGCTCTACTGTCCGCCCGGCATCGAAGGCACCATCGTTGATTGCAAAGTCTTCTCCCGCAAAGGCGCCGAACTCGACGAACGCTCCAAGGCCATCCTCCAGGCCCAGATCGAACGCCTCCACCGCAACATGGAGGACGAAAAGCGCATCCTCAACGACGAGCGCGCCAAGCGCCTTGATGCCGTCTTCGGAGGCCAGGTCATCCAGGCCGACCTCCACGACGAAAAGACCAATAAGCGGCTCCTCGCCAAAGGCGCCGAGATCACCCGCGATATCGTCGAGAAACTGCGCGGCCGCGACCTCAAGCGCATGCGTCTCAAGGACAAGGATCCGCGTCTCAACGAGCACATCGACGAAATCGAGGAGATGACCTCCCGCCAGGTCGCCGTGCTCGAAAAAATCACCGAGGAGCGCATCGCCAAACTTAAGAAGGGCGACGAACTGCCCCCGGGCGTCATCCGCATGGTCAAGGTCTATATCGCCATGAAGCGCAAGCTCTCCGTCGGCGATAAAATGGCCGGCCGTCACGGCAACAAGGGCGTAATCGCCCGCATTGTCCCCGAAGAGGATATGCCCTACCTCCCCGACGGCACCCCCGTCGAGATCGTCCTCAATCCGCTCGGCGTCCCCTCCCGTATGAACGTCGGCCAGATCCTTGAAACGCACCTTGGCTGGGCCGCCTCCGTCCTCGGCATGCACTACGCCACCCCCGTCTTCGACGGCGCCACCGAGGTCGATATCAAGGCCGAGCTCGAAAAAGCCAAAATGGAACTCGCCAACCGCGGCTTCCCCGCCGAAGCACCCAGCACCGGCAAACTCAATCTCATCGACGGCATGACCGGCCAGCCCTTCGAACAGCCCGTCGCCGTCGGCTACATCTACATGCTCAAGTTGTCCCACCTCGTCGACGACAAGATCCACGCCCGCTCCATCGGACCCTACTCGCTCATTACCCAGCAGCCCCTCGGCGGGAAGGCCCAGTTCGGCGGCCAGCGCTTCGGCGAAATGGAAGTCTGGGCGCTCGAAGCCTACGGCGCCGCCTACGTGCTCCAGGAATTGCTCACCGCCAAGTCCGACGACGTCTACGGCCGCGCCAAGATCTACGAGGCCATCGTCAAGGGCGAAGCCGCCGCCGAACCCGGCGTGCCCGAATCGTTCAACGTTTTAATCCGCGAACTGCAGTCCCTCTGCCTCGACGTCGAGCTCATGAAGCGCCCGCGCGAGATGATGGACACCGCCCTCGCGGCCGACTAGCACCAGGTAGGGCGCGCTTCAGGCGCGGGACTTCATCCCGCCCGGACGCCCACCAACGGAATAAGCGAATTTAGAGAAGCAGGAGGCCCTATGTACCGATCTTCACCTTATGACCGCGCGAACCTGATCGCCGATTTCGATTCGATCCGTATTTCGCTGGCTTCTCCCGAGAAGATCCGGAGTTGGTCCCACGGCGAAGTCACCAAGCCTGAAACCATCAACTACCGCACCTTCAAACCCGAGCGCGATGGCCTCTTCTGCGCCCGCATCTTC
This sequence comes from uncultured Anaerolineaceae bacterium, assembly GCA_964408835.1. Taxonomy (GTDB): domain Bacteria; phylum Chloroflexota; class Dehalococcoidia; order Tepidiformales; family Tepidiformaceae; genus CAYPAZ01. The sequence goes on along the minus strand of CAYPAZ010000127.1, from coordinate 3,802 downwards.
GGCCCCGTCGCCGACTGGGAATGCCTCTGCGGCAAGTACAAGCGCATGAAGCACCGCGGCGTCATCTGCGATAAGTGCGGCGTCGAAGTCACCCTCACCCGCGTCCGCCGCGAACGCCTCGGCCATATCGAACTCGCCAGCCCCTGCTCGCACGTCTGGTTCTTCAAGGGCCTCCCCAGCCGCATCGGCTACCTCCTCGACATCACCCTCCGCGACCTCGAACGCGTCCTCTACTTCGAAGCATTCGTCGTCGTCGATCCCGGCGAGGACCTCGGCCTCACCCTCGGCGAGGTCATCAGCGACGAACGCAAACGCACCCTCGACCAGGAACACCCCGGTAAGTTCGTCGCCATGATGGGCGCCGAAGGCATCAAGGAACTCCTCAAGAAGGTCGACGTCGAAGCCCTCTCGCTCGAGATCCGCGAGAAGATGAAAACCGAGGCCTCCCAGCAGAAAAAACTCAAGTTCGCCAAGCGCCTCCGCGTCACCGAATCCTTCCGCAAGTCCGGTAATAAGCCCCAGTGGATGATCCTCGACGTCCTCCCCGTCATCCCGCCCGAACTCCGCCCCCTCGTCCCGCTCGACGGCGGCCGCTTCGCCACCTCCGATCTCAACGACCTCTACCGCCGCGTCATCAACCGCAATAACCGCCTCAAAAAGCTCATGGAGCTGCACGCGCCCGACGTCATCGTCCGCAACGAAAAGCGGATGCTCCAGGAAGCCGTCGACGCCCTCTTCGATAACGGCCGCCGCGGCCGCGTCCTGCGCGGCGCCAACAACCGCCCCCTCAAATCCCTCTCCGATACCCTAAAGGGCAAACAGGGCCGCTTCCGCCAAAACCTCCTCGGCAAGCGCGTCGACTACTCCGGCCGCTCCGTCATCGTCGTCGGCCCCGAACTCAAGCTCCACCAGGCCGGCCTCCCCAAGAAGATGGCCCTCGAGCTCTTCAAGCCCTTCATCTACCACCGCCTCGAACAGCGCGGCCATTGCACCACCATCAAGCAGGCCAAGGAACTCGTCGAACAGCACGACCCCGTGGTTTGGGACATCCTGGAAGAGGTCATCCGCGACCACCCCATCCTCCTCAACCGCGCCCCCACCCTCCACCGCCTCGGCATCCAGGCCTTCGAACCCGTCCTCGTCGAGGGCAAGGCCATCCGCATCCACCCGCTCGTCTGCACCGCCTTCAACGCCGACTTCGACGGCGACCAGATGGCCGTCCACATCCCCCTTTCCCCCGAGGCCCAAATCGAGGCGTCCACCCTCATGCTCGCCTCCAATAACATCCTCTCGCCCGCCCACGGCGCGCCCATCGCCGTCCCCACCCAGGACATGGTGCTCGGACTCTACTACCTCACCAAGTCCCGCCCCGGCGCCAAGGGCGAAGGCCGTAAATTCGCCTCCGCCGACGAGGTCCTGATCGCCCTCGAAATGGGCGAGGTCGAAACCCTCACCCCCATCAAGCTGCGCCACACCGGCCAGGTCATCGACCTCACCAAGTCTTTCGACAACCAGGACATCCTTCGCTCCCAGCCCATCGATTACAACAAGCAGCACATGGACACCACCGTCGGCCGGGTCATCCTCAACGACGTGCTGCCGCTCGACATGCCGTTCATCAACGGCCTGCTCAAGAAAAAGGGCCTCACCCAGCTCGTTCAGTACTGCTATCTCCGCTTCGGGCTCCAGACCACCGTCCAAATGCTCGACGAGGTCAAAACCCTCGGCTTCCTCTACGCCACGCGCGCCGGCATCTCCATCGGCCTAGACGATATGGTCGTCCCCGCCAACAAGGGCGCTCTCGTCGACGACGCCCAGAAGGCCGTCATGGAAGTCCAGGCGCAATACCACGAAGGCGCCATCACCCAGGGCGAACGCTATAACAAGATCATCGAGATCTGGTCCAAGGTCACCGAACGCGTCTCCGAAGAGATGTTCAAGACCATGGAAACCGACGACAAGGCCGGCCGCCTCAACCCCATTTTCATCATGGCCGACTCCGGCGCCCGCGGCTCCCGCCAGCAGATCCGCCAGCTCTCCGGCATGCGCGGCCTCATGGCCAAGCCCTCCGGCGAGATCATCGAGACCCCCATTACCGCCAACTTCCGCGAGGGCCTCAACGTCCTCCAGTACTTCATCTCCACCCACGGCGCCCGCAAGGGTCTCGCCGACACCGCGCTGAAAACCGCCGACTCCGGCTACCTCACCCGCCGCCTCGTCGACGTCGCCCAGGACGTCATCATCACCGAAAACGACTGCGGCACCACCGAGGGCATCGAGGTCGAGGCCATCACCGAAGCCGGCGAAACCATCGAGCGCCTCGCCGACCGCATCGTCGGCCGTGTCGCCCTCGAAAACGTCAAGGACTACGAAGGAACCACCATCGTCCAGTCCAACCAGATCATCACCGAGGAACTCGCCGGCCAGGTCGAATCCGCCGGCATCGAGCGCGTCAAGATCCGCTCCGTCCTCACCTGCGAGTCCCGCCGCGGCGTCTGCCAGCTCTGCTACGGCCGGAACCTCGCCTCCGGCCGCCTCGTCGAACGCGGCGAAGCCGTCGGCGTCATCGCCGCCCAGTCCATCGGCGAACCCGGCACTCAGCTCACCATGCGGACCTTCCACATCGGTGGGGCCGCCACCCGCGCCGCCGAACAGTCCACCCAGGAATCCAAAACGCCCGGCTTCGTCAAGTACCTCGGCATCAATACCGTCCGCAACGCCAAGGGTGAGATCGTCGCCATGAACCGCAACGGCATCCTCGCCATCGTTGACGACAAGGGCCGCGAAAAGGAACGCTACGAGGTCGTCTACGGCGCCCGCATCCTCTTCGAGGACGGCGCCCCCGTCGAGGCCAACAAGGTCCTTCTCGAATGGGACCCCTACACCTTCTCCATCCTCACCGAAATCAGCGGCGTCATTAAGTTCCGCAACATGGGCGAGGGCGTCACCATCCGCGAGCAGGTCGACGAAATCACCGGCATGTCCCAGTGGGTCGTCGTCGATTCGCCCAGCGAAAAGGAACTCCCCACCATCGTCGTGCACCCCGAGGGCGGCTCCAAGGCCGACGAGAAACGCTACCTCATGCCGACCCATGCCCACCTCATGGTCAACGACGGCGACCAAGTCCACGCCGGCGACGTGGTCGCCAAGATCCCCCGCGCCACCACCAAGACCAAGGACATCACCGGGGGTCTCCCCCGCGTCGTCGAACTGGTCGAGGCCCGCAAGCCCCGCGAAACCGCCGCCATGGCCGAGATCAGCGGCGTCGTCCGCTACGGCGAGATCAGCAAAGGCTATCGCAAGCTCGCCATCGTCGGCGACGACGGCGAACAGCGCGAATACTCCCTGCCCCGCGGCGTGCACATCCGCGTCCAGGAAGGCGAGCGCATCCTCGCGGGCGAAGCTCTCATGGACGGCCCGCGCAATCCCCACGACATCCTCCGCGTCCAGGGCCCCAAGGAGCTCCAGAAGTACCTCGTCAACGAGGTCCAGGAAGTCTACCGCCTCCAGGGCGTCAACATCAACGACAAGCACCTCGAAGTCATCGTGCGCCAGATGTTGCGCTGGGTAAAGATCACCGACATCGGCGACACCGAGTTCCTCCCCGAGGAGATCGTCGATAAGTTCAAGTTCCGCGAGGAAAACGACGCGGTGGTCGCCGCCGGCGGCAAGCCCGCCGAGGGCCAGCCGGTCCTCATGGGCATCACCAAGGCCTCGCTCTCCACCGATTCGTTCATCTCGGCCGCTTCCTTCCAGGAGACGACCCGCGTCCTCACCGAAGCCTCCATTAACGGCAAGGTGG
>CAYPAZ010000126.1:0-6844 GCA_964408835.1 uncultured Anaerolineaceae bacterium | reverse complement strand
CCGCAACGCCTGCGTCGCCCTTGGCAACGTTGGCACCGCTTCCGATGCTCCCGCCCTGGTCGCCGCCCTCGACGATGAGGCGCCCCTCGTCCGGGGACACGCTGCCTGGGCCCTCGGGCGGCTCCGGCACCGGCTCCAGCTCGACGCCGGCATCCCTGCCGCACTTGAACGCCAGATCGCCACGGAGCACGATCCCTACGTCCGCGAGGAGCTCACCCTCGCTCTCGCCGAAGCCAGGAGCTAACCCATGCCTGACCCACCCACCGCCGCCGATCTCCCATTGCTTGAAAGGCGCCGCCTCGAAGCCGCGGTTCTCGTGCCGCTGATCCGGGCCTTCCAGGCCGAGTTTGGGGTCGGGCGCACGAATGAACTCGTCGCCCGAACCATCAGAAACATCGCCCGCTCCCAGGGCGATGCCGAGCGCGAACGCCGCGAGCTTCGCTCCCTGGGCGATGTCGCCGACCGCCTCGGCCGTACGGTGTTCGCCGAAGGCTCGCTTACCGTGGATATCGTCGAGAACGCCCCAGGACGCTTCGCTTTCGATGTCACTCGCTGCCAGTTCATGGAGATGTATGAGGAGATGGATGCCCGCGACCTGGGCTACCTCCTCTCCTGCAACCGCGACTTCGCGTTCTTCGAAGGCCTCGCTCCTCAACTCGATTTCCAGCGAACGCAGACCCGCATGGAGGGTGCCCCCTACTGCGACTTCCGCTATACCTCCCCCGGCGCCTGACGCCTGGTGTAGCATCCTCCGCCATGAAAACGCTCGTTACCGGCGCCACCGGCTTCATCGGTGGCCACCTCGTCGATGTCCTGCAGGCCGCTGGCCATGATGTCACCGCCCTCGTGCGCCCCACCTCCGATACCACCCACCTCAAACAGGCCGAAGCCCGCCTCGCCACCGGCGACGTCACCGATCCCGCCTCACTTCAAGAGGCCTGCAAGGGAATGGATTGGGTCTTCCACACTGCCGCCGTGGTCGGCAACTACGGTACCTGGTCCCACTATCGTGATGTCGGGGTCCGGGGCACAAAGAACGTTATCGATGCCGCCGCTACCGCCGAGGTCAAGCGGTTCATCCACCTCGGCTCGATCGCCGTCTATGGCACTCGCCCCCGCGGCAAGCCGTTCACCGAAGACACGCCCTTCGATGAGAAGCCCGAGCGTTGGAACCACTACGTCCGCGAAAAGGTGCTCTCCGAGAAGCTCCTCTGGAAGGCGCACGACGAGGGCCGGATCCGGGCCACTTCCATCCGCCCCTCCGTCGTTGTCGGCCCCCGCGATCGCAACGCCATCCCCCGCACCATCGCCATCCTCAAGTCACCTCTTGGCTCCCTGGCCGGCAACGGCGAGAACCGCCTCCCAACCGTCGTCATCGAGGAGCTCGCCGAAGCCATCGCACGCGCGGCTTCAGCGGACGTCGCAATCGGCCGCGCCTACAACCTCTCCGGCAAAGATCCCATCACGCAGCGCGAATTCATGCGCCTCTTCGCCGAAGCAGCCGGCCTCAAACCCAAGACTCGGGGCATGCCAGTCCCCGTCGCCATGTCGAGCGCCGCCATCCTTGAGAATGCCTACCGCCTCCTCCGGCGCGCGGACGAGCCCTTCATCACTCGCCTCGTGGTGGCCATCGCCGGCCGCGACTACGACATCAATTGCGACCGCGCCGCAGCCGACCTCGGCTGGGCCGGTACCGGCGACTACGCCGACGCCATCCGCCGTTCCGTCGAGTGGTACCAGCAGCAGAATTGACCATGGACGATCCAACCGTCCGCTCTCACGCCGCTCGAAGAGATGGTCCCAAGCCCCGCGGCCACCTACACCAGCACGCCTGCGAGCTCCTCGCCGGCCCGGGCCGCTAAAGCTCCGGCAACCGGTTCGCGAACCCGGCTTCACGCTCGAACGCGTGCGCCGCCTGGATGAGCTTCGGCTCTCCGAACAGGTCACCGATGAGTTGCAGCCCTACCGGCAGCCCCTCGCTCAACCCACATGGCACGCTGATCGCGGGGTTCCCCGCGACTGAGGATGGCAGCGTGAACACATCGTTCAGATACATCGCGTAAGGGTCGTCTACCTTCGCGCCGATCGGGAACGCAACCGTGGGCGAAGTCGGCGTCACGATCAGGTCGTACCGCTGGAACGCATCGCGGAACTCCTCCGTGATTACCGTGCGGACCTTCTGCGCCTTCAGATAGAACGCGTCGTAGTACCCGGCGCTCAGCGCGTACGTCCCGAGCATGATCCGCCGCTTCACCTCGGCCCCAAACCCCTGCCCGCGCGTGTCCTCCATGTTCTGCCACATCGAATCCCCCGAGCGGTCGCTGAACCCGTACTTCACCCCGTCATACCGCGCCAGGTTCGCAGAAGCTTCACTGGGAGCGATCAGATAGTAGACCGCCAGCGCGTGCTCCGTCCCCGGAAGTGAGAGCGATCGATCCACGCTCGCTCCAAGCCCCTCCAGCACCTTCAGAGCCTCCTCCACGCGCGCCCGCACCTCCGGTTCTATCCCCTCGACGAAATATTCCCGCGGTACGCCGATCCTGAAGCCCCTGATATCCCGCCCAAGGTAATGCCTCACCTCCGGAAGCGGCTCCGGGAAGCTCGTGCTGTCGCGCGGGTCGTGCCCACTGATGCAGTCGAGCATCGTCGCCACATCCTCCACATCCCGCCCGATCGGACCCACCTGGTCCAGCGAAGACCCGAAGGCCACGATCCCGTACCGGCTCACCCGCCCGTAGGTTGGGTCCAACCCCACGTTCCCGCAGAGCGCCGCTGGTTGCCGGATCGACCCCCCGGTGTCGCTCCCCAGTGCCACTAACGCCTCTCCCGCCGAGACAGCGGCCGCCGAACCCCCGGAAGATCCCCCCGGGACGCGCTCCAGGTCCCAGGGGTTGTGGGATGGCCCGAACGCCGAATGCTCCGTTGAAGACCCCATCGCGAACTCGTCCATGTTCGCCTTCCCGACCGTCACCGCTCCTGCCCGCTTCAGCTGCCCGTAGACGTGACTGTCGTAGGGCGGGATGAAGCTCTCGAGGATCTTCGAGCCCGCCGTCGTCCTCACACCCCTCGTCACGATCACATCCTTCACCGCCACCGGTATCCCCGTCAGCGGCGTTGCCGCTCCCGCCTCCAGCCGCGCATCCGCCTCGGCCGCCTGCTCCATCGCGAGTTCAGGCGTGACCGTGATGTAGGCCTTCACCCGGTCCTCCACCGCCTCCACCCGGTCCAACACCGATTGCGTCAGCTCCCGGGCCGTGAACTGCTTCCCCCGGAGCCCTTCGTGGGCCTCGTGGGCCGTCAGCTTCCACAGCTCGCTCATTCCAGCACTGCCCTCACGCGCAACAGCCCATCCTCCACCTCGGGCGCATTGGCCAGCACCTCCTCGCGAGCCAACGAAGGTGTCACCACATCCTCCCGCATTACGTTCGTGAGAGGCAGCGGGTTGGCCGTCGGCTCCACCTTGCTCGTGTCCACAGCTTCCAGCGCGCTGAAGTGCTCCAGGATGCCTGAGAGCTGCTCCGCGAACCGTGCCACCTCCTCCTCGGTCACTCCCAGCCGGGCCAGCTTTGCGATGTGCCGGACATCGTCGTGTGAAAGCGTCATCGCTGGAAAGGGTACACGCCGCCTGCCTTTACCGCCTCGATGGAGCCACGCCACTGGCTTTGGTACCCTCGAACCAATGCTCGCGCTCTCGCCACCGCCCGAAGCCACCCGCCGCGGAGGCAGGCAGGCATGAACTCTGCCTACAAGCGGAGGAGGCTCCGTAGCCGCCGTGAGCGCAAACAGAGCGGCATGCCCTTGTGGCTCATCGCCCTCCTTTCGCTCGCCACGCTCGGCTCACTCGGCCTCGTCGTCTCCGTTGGCGTCGTCTACGCGGCCTACCAGCACTACGCCGAAGGCTACGTCCCCATCGAAGAGCGCATCGCCCAGCATTACGCTGGCCTCACCGAAATCTACGACCGGGACGGCGAAGTCCTCCTCGGCACCCTCGCCAATCCCGACGCCCAGCTCCTCGACCCCATCCCCCTCGAGCGGATCTCCGAGTGGATGATCCAGGCCACCATCTCCACTGAAGACAACTCGTTCTACGACAACACCTTCGGCGTCAACGTCCGCGGCCTCGTCCGGGCCGCCTGGGAGAACTACGTCAAAGATGACTTCGGGGCTGGCTCCGGAGGCTCCTCCATAACCCAGCAGCTCATCAAGAACGTCTACCTCAGCACCGACTGCGAAATCGTCGATGGCGTCCGCTACTGCGTCGCACCCAGGACGGTCGACCGCAAGCTGCGTGAGATCGCCTACGCTTACCAGCTCGAAAAAGACTACTCCAAGGACCAGATCCTCGAGCTCTACCTCAACCAGATCTCCTACGCCGACCGCTACGTCGGCGTGGAAGCTGCCTCACAGGGCTACTTCCGAAAACCCGCCGCCGAACTTTCCCTCGCCGAAGCAGCCCTCCTCGCCGGGATCCCCCAGTTCCCCGGCCTCTACCACCCCCGCCTCAACTGCATCCGCGGCAATAGCGGCGATTGCGTCTTCGATGAAGAGGGCCGCATAACCGTCGGCGGTGCTGCCAAGGGCCGCCAGGAAGAAGTCCTTGACCTTATGGTCACCCACGGCCGCGCCACTCCCACCCAGATAGCCGCCGCCAAGGCCGAAGTCATCAAGGTCTATCCCTCCGTCAGCGAACTCCTCGCCGCCGCCTGGGTCGATAACCAGATCGAGCCCCGCCTCGTCCGCATGTGCCAGGCCGGCATCCTCCCGCTCATCTCCGGCAGCCAGGACTGCATCGAAAGCGTCCACAACGCCGGCTACAAAGTCATCACCACGCTCGACTGGGAGGCGAACCAGGCCGCCCAGGCCCTCGCCCAGGCCGAGGTCGCTGATGGCCTCGCGAAAGGCTCCAACGCCCACAACACCGCCATCGTCACTATCGACCCCTCCAACGGCCAGATCATCGTCTACGTCTCCACCGTCGATCCAGACAACACCACAGATCCGCGCGTCGCCGGCGATATCGACCAGGCCAACGACATCCACCAGCCCGGCTCCTCGTTCAAGCCCGCCGTCTACCTCGCCTGGTTCGATGTCCTGAACAAGACACCCATGGATACCTTCTGGGACACCAGCCCCCTCAACATCCAGGGCACGAATATCGTCAACCCACGCTCCGGCGGCGGCAGCGAAGGCCTCATCTCCGCCCGCGCCGGCCTCGGCGGCTCCCAGAATGTCCCGGCCGTCCGCGCCGCCGCCGAAGCCGGTGTCGATAACGTTATCGCCATCGCTCAGAAGCTCGGCATCACCACCCTCGCCCAGAACTTCGACCCGACGTTCGTCGCCCACCAGGACATCTCATACGGCGCCTCCATCGCTACCGGTGGCGCCAATATTCGCGTCATCGATATGGCATACATGAACGCCACCTTCGCCAACATGGGCGTCATGGTTGGCGTCCCCCACCTCGCCCGCATCGTCGAAATCTCCGACCTCAAGGGCACCTTCACCCACGAGGGCGCCGAATGGGATCTCGCTATCCAGCAGAAGCTGGACTTCCAGCGCGGCAACCTCCGCATCCCCAACACCCGTGCCCTCGACCCCGTTGTCATCCTCAGGGTCGAAGGCCCCGATGGCACCGTCCTCTACGACCACGAAACCGCGGGCGACCTCGAATACCGCGAAGTCGTCGACCCCGGGTCCGTTTGGCTCCTCCACTCCATCATGTCCGACTGCACCGCACGCTTCATCATCTGGGGCTGCGGCGGCGATAACCGCGATCTCCGCCTCGACTTCTCGGTGACCGATACCGGCCAGCGCGTGCCGGCCGGCGTGAAGACCGGCACCCAGCAGGGCTTCCTCAGCGCAGCCGATACTCTCGAAGTCTGGACCACCGGCTACAGCCGCTATTCCGCGACCGCCGTCTGGGTGGGCAACTCCAACAAGGAACTCGTCCGCGATGGCCCGGGCGCCGGTTTCGCCTCCGCCCACGCCGTCCTGTGGCTCTATAAGGGCTGGCAGGGCCAATACCATTCGATCCTCTACGCCCGCGGTGTCTTCGAATCCCCCGCCGGCTTCGATGCTCTGCGCCCGGGCAACATCCGCGCTACCAACGAGCACAAGAGTCCCTCCACCGACCGCACTATCGGCGGGAGCCCCGCCTACTGCGGCCAGAAGGTCACCACCTGGATCAAGGTGAATGTCGAATACGAGGACCCCTGCGAAAAAGCCGAGATCGATACCCGCAACGGCCTCCTCGCTGGGCCCGATACCCCGGCGGAATTCCGTGAAGAGCGTGAGTTCGTCAAGCTGCCTGAGCTCGGCCGCGACCAGGCCATTAGGCTCGCCCAGGCCCGAAACATCCCCATCAAGCCTGAGCAGACCAGCACCGGCCAGGCCCTCGTCTCCATCACGAGCCCGGTCAACGCCGCCACCATCTCTGCTCCCACGCCGATCGTCGGCCGCGTCCAGCCCCAGAACCTCGAAGACTGGACCCTCGAAATCGGCCTCGGCGGCGCCCCCACCGAATGGACCACGCTCGGCACCGGCACGACCGGCATCACCGACCAGGTGCTCGCTACTGTGGATCCGGCCGCCCTCGAAACCGGCGTTTACACCATCCGCCTGAGCGCCAGGTACGGGAGTGGCGTCGGCACCCTCTCGGTGAAAGTCACCGTCAACGTCATCAAGGCGACTCCTACCCCGCCCGGCCCCACGCCATCTCCCACCCCGGGCGGCCCCACGCCGACCCCCTCCCCCACCCCCCAGGGCAACTGACCCCCAACCACCGGAGTCCCGGCCCACCGTGGCCGGGGGCTCACGCCGACAATCCCAAGCTGCGCCCCGAGCC
>CAYPAZ010000125.1:4471-6877 GCA_964408835.1 uncultured Anaerolineaceae bacterium | reverse complement strand
AGAGCGGTGGCCATCCGCAAGGCGGGCCACCGGGCCTGAGCGCCCCGCCTGCCAGCGGCGAGTTTCCATCGGCGAGCGAGGGCGGGCTCCCGAGTGGGCCTTCAGCGCCAGGCCCCGGCATTGCGGAGGCTGGCGGTCCAGGGTCCAAGGGTGGTCCACCCGTGGAGGCGCCGGGCAACGGCAATGGACCACCTGCGGGGAAGCCGGCGCCTTGAGCCGACGTTCCGCGATGTCCGCTCAGAACTGGAGCTGGATGCGTCGGAACTGTTCGAGGTAGCGGCCGTCGGCGGACTTCCAGTTCTCGCGGACGAAGTCGATGAACTCGGAGCGATCGCCGAACTGGGTGACGTGGGCGGTGAGGGCATGGATCTTGGCATCGACGCCGGGGGTGATATCGACATCAAAGTTGGGGTGGTTGGAGCCCCAGAGGAGGACTTCGCGGACGTTGTGGGGTTCGAGGCCCTGCTCGAGGTGGTCGGGGAAATTGAGGTGGTCGCGGGCGGTGGGGTAGACAGCGTCGAGGGTGGCGGTGCCGGTGGCGCGGTGGTCGGGGTGGTTGATGAAGCTATCGCGGACGATGATGTCGGTGGGGTCGTGTGTGAGGACGGTGTGGGGCCGGATGGTACGGATGTGACGGACGATATCGCCGAGAAGGGTGCGGTCATAGACGAGCTCGCCATCTTCGTAGGGGAGGAAGAAGACATCCCGGACGCCCATGCGGCTGCAGGCTTCTCGCTGTTCTTCCTGGCGGAGTGCGATGAGGCGTTCGCGGGGCATGTTGCGGTCGGCGGTGCCTTTGGCGCCGTTGGTACAGACGAGGAAGTAGACATCCCAGCCGGTGGCGGCGAGCTGCGCGGAGTAGCCGGCGCAGCCGAAGTCGCCGTCGTCAGGGTGGGCGGCGACGACGAGGGCGGTGGTATCGGGTTTGGGCATGTGGGAAGGATTGTGAGGTTTTGGTATGGGGAATGTCGAACAGGGTTGGTAGAGGATGGGGTGGGCCGCGCTAGGGTGCGGACTTGAAGAAGAGGATGGTGTCGCAGGGGGTGCCATCGGGGTAGAGGGCGAAGTTCGGGATGCGGCCACACTCCTGCCAGCCGAGCCGGTGGTAGAGGCGATAGCCGGGGTCGCCGGGGACGGTATCGAGGGTGAGGAGCGTATAGCCGGCGGCGAAGGCACGGGCTTCGGCAGCGTTCATGAGTGCTGCTCCCAGGCCCTTCTGGCGAGCTCGGCGGTGGACGAGGAGCTTGGCGATCTCGCAGCGGTGTGGCTGGTTCGGCGCCCAGGCTGGCTGCATGGTGACGGTGCCGGCGATGCCCCCGGCGTCACGGGAAACGAGGGTGGCTCCGTTGGGACCGTGGCTGGCGAGGAGGCGCTCCCAGAAGCTGCGGACTTCCGCAAAGGTGGAATCGGCCATGAAGCTGACCGAGGCGCCGCTGGCTACGGCATCGAGGTGGAGCCCGGTGAGCTGGTCAAGGTCGGCGAGGGAAGGTTGCCGGGGGAGGGCCTCGATGATGAACGGGGTCGAGATGGATGGATGGGACATGTGCCGGGCCTCTGAGGGGCAGGATAGGCTGGGCGTGTTGCGAGCAGGTTTCGGGGAGGGGGCAGGAAGAATGGGGAGGAAATGTGGACAAATGTTCCGAACACGATTGACGGAAGTGGCGGGGGATTGTTAAAGTTCTGGCGAACATCCGTTCGAGAGGCCAATGGACATGAGGGAACTCTCTCCAAAGCAGCACGACATTCTCGCCTTCCTTCGCGACTTCGTTGAGGAGAAGGACTACCCACCCAGCATCCGGGACATCCAGGAGGGGTGCGGCATCAGCAGCACCTCTGTCGTGGACTACAACCTCCGAAAGTTGGAGGAGATGGGCCACATCCGGCGGGACCGGGAGGTTTCGCGCGGAATCGAGATCCTCGGGCGGGGGAAGCGGCCGAAGACTATCGATGTTCCGGTCCTCGGCGCGATCGCGGCGGGGCAGCCGATCCCGGTGCCCACGAGCGACCGATTCGGGAGCGATGTGGACGAGACGATCACGGTGACAGCGGACATGCTGGGCGGCCGGGAGAACGTGTTCGCCCTGCGCGTGAAGGGCACTTCGATGATCGAGGACCTGATCGACGACGGGGACATTGTGTTCCTCGAGCCGGCCAGCAACGCGCGAGATGGGGACAAGGTGGCTGTGTGGCTGAAGGACCGTGGGGAGGTGACGCTCAAGCGGCTGTATCGCGACGGGAGCCGAATCAGGCTGCAACCGGCGAACAGCACGATGGAGCCGATCTTCGTGGACGCGGGGGATGTCGAGGTCCAGGGAAGGTTCATTACCTCGATCCGTCCCAGCGGCTGGTAGCCTAGAGGGAGCAAACGAGACACAACGGAAGAGCGTCGTGTAGGGAAAGAGTGTA
>CAYPAZ010000125.1:0-4461 GCA_964408835.1 uncultured Anaerolineaceae bacterium | reverse complement strand
CGATACGCTCCCGGGGGACCGGATGAGCGCGGCGGTCGTTGAGCTTCGCGACGTTTCCATCGAGTACCGCACACGGGACGCGACGATCCATGCGGTGGAGGAGGTCTCGCTGCGGCTCGAGCGGGGCAAGGTGCTGGCACTGGTGGGGGAATCGGGGAGCGGGAAGAGCACTGTCGGGCTTTCGATCCTGAGACTGCTGCCGCAACAAGCAGCGATCACCGGAGGTTCGATCTGGTTCGACGGGATCGAGATGACGACAGCGGACGACACGACACTGCGGGCGGTGCGGGGGCGGCGGGTGGCGATGATCTTCCAGGACCCCATTGCGGGATTGAACCCGGTCTTGAGCATAGGCGACCAGGTGGCGGAGACACTGACGAACCACTTGCAGCTGCCGAAGAAGCAAGCGAAGAAGGAGGCGGTGGAGATACTGGCTAGCGTTGGGCTGGCGGACCCCGGGCGAATCGCGCGGGCCTACCCGTTCCAGCTATCGGGCGGGATGTGCCAGCGGGTGATGATCGGTATCGCGACGGCGCTGGACCCGGAGGTGCTGGTGGCGGACGAGCCGACGAGTTCGCTTGATGTGACGGTACAGGCGCAGATCCTGTACCAGCTGGAGGACCTGGCGCGGAAGCGGGGAACGGCGATCCTCCTGATTACCCACAGCTTCGGTGTGGTGGCTAACGCGGCGGACGAGGTGGCGGTAATGTACGGGGGGCGGGTAGTGGAGCACGGGGGGGTGATGGAGATTCTGAAGAAGCCGTTGCACCCCTATAGCCATGCTCTGCTGGCGACTCTGCCGCGACTCGATGCGGCGGGGACACAGCTCCACGCCATCCCGGGGTCACCGCCGGAGATGACGGAACGGGCCGAGCACTGCCCCTTCATTCCTCGGTGCAACAAGGCGCTCTCACAATGCCGGCAGTCGCCGCCGCCTGAGTTGCAGGTGCAGAACGAGTCGGGCCAACGGGTAGCCTGCTACAACCCGGTCTGGCAGGGGGACTAGCGGGCGGGGGCGGCGACGAGGGTCACGAGGCGGCCGATGAGCGTCTCAACGGCGACTTCGTTTCTCATGACGCCGGTCTTGGAGTCGCGGTCGGCCTGGATGAGGAGTTCGAGGCCACGGCGGACGCCGTGGAAGCCGAGCCGGCGGCCGCGCTTGACGGCCTTCTGGACGACGAACGAGTGGAACTTCGTCTGCTTGACGATGTCGGGTTCAGAGAGGCCGGCCTCCAGGAGGTCGGTGACGGTGGCGAGGCGGCGGAATTCGCCGAGGAGCATTGCGAGGATGCTCTCCGGGGTTTCGTTGCGATAGAGGGGGCGGAGGGATGCGAGGGCCTTGGGGGCATCGCCATCGAGGATGCCATCGATGAGGCCGAACATGGAGGCGGTACGCTCACCGGAACAAAGGACCGCGACAGCTTCGGCGGTGATTGGCTTGCCCATGGTGTAGAGGGCAAGCTTCTTGATCTCGTTGGCCAGGAGCAGGGTATCTCCATTGGAGAGCTCGGCGAGGGCGGACTGGGCGGGACCCTCAATGCGGACCCCCTGGCTGGCGGCCTCATCGTGGATGAAGCGATTGAGGTCAGCGGCTTTAAGTTGGGGGAAGTGCTCGGTGGTGACGCTGGAGAGCCTTGAGACACGCTTGACGAAGTCGTTGAGGTTACGTTCGCTGGCGCCGCCAGCAAGCACCAGGATGGTGGACGGCGGGAGGCCCGCTTCGATGGCCGCGAAGAGCGGGGCCATGGGTTCGGCGGAGTTTCCCGGGAAGCGGGAGTTCTCGGGTGGTTCGTAGCGGTCAACGATGTGGTCGACGATAACGAGGCGGTAGGGGGTGAGGAAGGGGGAAGCCATGGCCGGGGCGATGATGTCTTCGGGCCTGACGGAGCGTCCGTCGATCCGGGTGACGTTGGTTTCGAGCATGCCAGTGCCGCCGTCGGCGATTTCGTGGAGTTCCTTGAGGCGGCGCTGGACACTGGCCTGGTCGGCGCCGTAGAGGAGGACGATCACGCTTCGAGCTCCTGGGGGACGGGTTCGCCGACGGTATCGAGCATGGCGCCAGCATCCACCCTCCGACGCGTGCGCGCGAGGGCCTGGAAGACCATCGGCCACTCGAGTTCGAGGAGCTGGCCGGTGCGAAGGAAGAAGATGCCGAGGGTGGGTCGAGCACCGGTGGCACGCTCGACCGCGAGGCCGTAGAGGCCGAGCTGAGGCAGGTACGGGCGGGAGGTAACGAGCGGGTCGGCGCCGACGGCGTCGGTCTTGAAGTCGACGACATGCCAGCCATCGAGGTCCTGGAGGAGGAGGTCGATGATGCCGTGGACAGGGACGCCTTCCCAATCGAAGGCGAAGGGGACTTCGAACATCGGCTGGCCCGAGGCGAGGCGGGCCGCGAGCGGGGATTCGGCGAAGGACTGCAGGTAGCCCGAGACATCCGCGGTGATGGAGTCGACGGCGGAGGGGGAGAGGGGGAGTTCCTGGTACTGACGGACGACCGCAGGGAGGTCGAGGGTTTGGCCCTGGCCGTAGCTGAGCTCGATGGCACGGTGGGCGACCTTGCCGCGGACGGTGCCAAGCCCATCGGTAGTCATGATCGCGTGGGGTTGCTGTTCGCGGAGGGCTGTGACCGGGGTGCTGGAGCGGATCGGGATTACACGCGGGCGCTCGACGAGGGGGGCGACGACGGCGACTTCATCTGCTTCAGCCGGGATTGGGGGCAGGGTTGCGCGCTCGGCGGCCTGATAGGCGGCGCGGTCGAAGGCCCTGGGCCTGATGTAGTCCACTCCCGGGGTGTCGGCGAGGGTGGCGAAGATCTTCGAAAACCAGCTGACCTGATCCATGTAGGGGGCACCAGAGATGACCAGGTAGTCGGCCGCGCGCGTCATTGCGACGTAGAGAAGCCTCCAGTACTCGTCCTCTTCCTCGTCGCCCTCGGAGGCGTACAGCGCCCGGTAGAACCCGGTCATGCGCCAGCGGTCTTCGCCGACGCGCTTCTGGAGTTTGCAGGCAACACCTTCTTCGGGCCGCCAGCGAACGGCGGCTGCAGCATCGGGGCCGCGGGAGGTGTGGTGGGCTTCGGGGATGACGACGATGGGGAACTCAAGGCCCTTGGCGCCATGGACGGTCATGAGCTGAATGGCGTCTTCAGTGAGCACAACGCCCTGGGCTTCGCGGGTGTACTCCTCGCGGCGTTCGGCGAGGTGGTGGACGAACTCATCGAGCGAGCGGTCAGCAAGAGTTCGAGCCAAATCGATGAGCTTGCGGATGTTGGCGACGGATTGCTGGCCGCCGGGAGTCGCGAGCCAGGTGGCTTCGACGCCGGTCTCGATCACGGCGGCCTGCAGCAGCTCGTCGGGCGGGCGGAGCCGGGCGAGCGACTGGAGGTTCGCCAGAACATCGCGGGCGTGAGCACAGCGGGCCGCGGTGGGCGGGTCGAGCTCCGGAGGGAGGGCTTCGAGGGCCTGGAAGAGATCGTAGCGGTGGACGGCGTGGAGACGGACGAGGGTGGCATCGTCGAGGGCGAAGAGCGGGGAGCGGAGGACCCCAGCGAGCGCGACCTGGTCGCCGGGTTCGGCGAGCCAGGCGAGGAGGTTGGCCAGGTCCATAACTTCCTGGCGGCGGAAGAAGCCTGAGCCGGAGCGTGTCTCGGTTGGGAGCCCTTCGCGCGCGAGGGCATGCTCGAAGGCGTGGACTTCGGTGAAGCGTCGAAAGAGGATCGCGATATCGCCGTAGCGCACCCGGCGCCAGGCCTGGTCGCTGGCGTCCCAGACGGGAGTGCCGGCTTCGACCAGGGCGGCGATGTGCCGGGCAAGGAGGGCTGCTTCGACGCGAGGCAGGTCGGACTGGTCGATGTGGCTGCCATCGACGGAAACGCGAGGAGACTCGAGGATGGTGACGTGCGGCAGGCGACCGGGAGGGCCTTCGGGGGAGCGGCCGGTCATGGACTGCATGGGGGTGGAGGAACCATCGAAGAGCGAGGCGAAGAGCAGATTGCATGACTCGACGAGCGGGTCGTGGGTGCGGAAGGAGCGGGCGAGGGGAAGGGGGCCGGCATGGAGGACGAGGGAGTCCTGGAGCCTAAGGAAGGCGGCGACATCGGCACCGCGGAACTTGTAGATACTCTGCTTGGGGTCGCCGACGACGAAGAGCGTGGGGCCAGCGGAGCCTGCTTCGGGCTGCCCGGTGAGAAGCTTGACGAGCGTCACCTGCAGTCCGTTGGTGTCCTGGGACTCGTCGACCATCACTTCGACGAAGCGCGTGCGACACGAATCTCGAATCTCGGGGTTTCGCTCGAGCAGGCGGACGGCTTCGAGTTCAAGGTCGAGGAAGTCGAGCGCGCGGAGCACGGCTTTGCGATGGGCGTAGCGATCACGGGCGTCCTCGAAGATGGCGCGCAGGTGCCACAGGACCTCGATAGCGAGCGGATCGTGCTCGTTCCAGGCGGGAGCTTCGGCGAGCAGT
>CAYPAZ010000124.1:0-6895 GCA_964408835.1 uncultured Anaerolineaceae bacterium | reverse complement strand
TGCCCGGCGCCGGCGGTGGCCCTGGCCCGAACGTCGCCGTTGCCGTGGGTTCCCCGGGCGCTGGCGGCGTCACCACAACGGTCGGAGTCGCCTCAGGGCTCGCCCCCAACGGCGCGTCATCACTCAACCACCGCGCAACCCACAAAGCTTCCCGCCGCCATCACCAGAACCGCTGCGCATCCAGCAACCCACAGAACTGAGCGCCTCCGCACCACGGCTCACCTCGCTCCGGATCCTGCCACACCCCAAAAAAAAGACAATCCCCCCTATCGAACACACCCGCAGCAAACAGACCAGCGACCCGAGGAACTGGAAACCGGTGACCGACCAACCCCGCGCACAACGGCTGATGACTGAAGACTGAAGACTGGGGACTGACGACTGGCGACTGCTCTGCTACGCCACCGCCGGCCCCAGCGGCCTCCCCGCCTTCTCACCCTCGCGCCGCGTCTGGTACAGGATCAGCGCCGTCGAAAGTGCCACCACCGCCAGCGTCACCGGCCACCCCGCCACCCGGCTCCACAACAGGTACTCGCCCGTCGAAAACTCCTGGATCATCCAGATCCGCCCGATCCCCTGCACCAGCTCCGATGCCGCGAACAGCAACGTCACTGTCATGAACACCCCATGCCCCTGCTGCAGCCCGCCCGTCACCTTCGGGAACACCTCGTGCGCCACCATCCCGATGATCGGCCGCCCCAGTATCACGCTCGCCGCGTATATCGTCACCAGCGTGAAGTCCGATGCCGGCCCCGAAGCCAGGTACGCCTTCTCGCTCTCCCACAGCAATCCGGCTCCCGCGGATACCGCCGTCACCACGAAGCCGACCGCGGCCAGAGCGCCGATGACGCCCGCCTTCCGCGTCGCCTGGAACACCAGCGCGAAAATCACGAAGCTGAGGATGATCCCGACCTCAGTGCCGAAGTAGCGGTCGAACAGGTAGAACGACCCGGCCGGGAGAATGCTCAAGAGGATGCGTGGATTGAACTTCAATGCCGCCCTGCCTTACCAGGCGTGGTATCAGAGTAAGGCCGGGCCCCTTACCGGCCCGTCCACGGTTAAGGTATCGGCATCGCAATCCCATCTCGTGAGGGTTCAGCCCTCACTCTGGTGCATTCTCTCCGCCGCGAGTTTCCGCAACACCTCGAAGTCCACCTGGATGAACACCGCCTCCGCCTCCGCGTGCACCGTCTCCCCGATGTACAGCCCGCCGACCACGAACAGCTTCCGCCCCTCCTGCCGGTCAATCTGCGCCTCGAACCGCACGTCCGTCTCCAGCGGCACCGGCTTCCGGTACTTCACTGTCAGCGTGCCCGTCATCCCGTGGAGCTCCGTCAGCCCCTGCGCCATCCCAAGCAGGTCATCCAGCGCCGCTGCAATGAACCCGCCATGCACATGACCCGGCGGCCCCTCGTACGCATAGCCAAACCGCCCCGTCCCCACCACCCGCTGGCCGTCGATTGCGAATATTAACGGCGGCGCAATCGCGTTCATCACCCCCACCACGGGGCTATGCTCGAACCGGCTCCGCGCTGCCCCCGCCGTCGCCGTCTCCGCATACCCGTACAGAGCTCGGCCCTTCGGCGAACGCTCCAGTCGCGCTGCGAGCGCCTCCAGGTCCTCCGCCCCCGCCAGCAGCTCCTCCTCCGCCGCGTCCGAAGTCATCAACAGCTCGATGTTCTTCCGGAGCGCTTCCGCCAGGCGCATCAGCGCCGCGCGCTTCGGCGTTGGAGGACCGTCGTCGGGGACCCAGTATGCCGGGTCGGGCTGGCCGTGCGTCATGCGCCTAGCCTACCGGCCCTGGTCCTCCCGCTCACTCATCCAGGAACGCATGGACCGCGCTCCAGAGCGCCTCGGGCTGCTCCACGTAGATCGCGTGCCCCGCCCCCGCCACCACTTCTAGCCGTGATCCTGCAATCCCCTCCGCGATCTCCTCGCTGCTCCGTGGCCCCGTGATGAAGTCCTCGGCCCCCACCACCAGCAGCACCGGGCACGTGATTCGCCCGTGCAGCGGCCGCAGGTCGAACGTCGTGAACGCCTCCTCGTTGAAGTGCTTCAACGCCGCGACGTTCATCCGCTCCGCCTCCAGCGAAGCAACAAACGCTGCCTCCCGCTCCCCATACTGCGCGAAGTAGAAAGGCATCTCCCGCCGGACAAGGTCCATCAGCTCCTCACCGCTCCCGAACGCGCCGGCCTGCTCCTGCTCCAGCGCTTCGCGGGCGTCCGCGTACCACGGCTCTCCAACCCGCGCCGCCATCGCCGCTTCCATCGCCTCCACCTGCTCGTCGTGGAACCGCGCCAGCGTGCTCACCAGCACCAGCTTTCTCACCCGCTCCGGATAGAGCGCCGCATACGTCTGCGCCACCACCCCGCCATGCGAGTGCCCCAGCAGGTCGATAACGTCCAGTCCGAGGTGCTCGCGCAGCCTGTCAACGTCCCGCGCGTAATCCTCGCCGCTGTACGCCGCCGTGTCCGCTGGCGCCTCCGATTCGCCCGCCCCCCGCGGGTCCAGCAATACCAGTGTCCGCCCGCCGGTGTACCGCGAAAGGTCCCCCCACGCAACGCTCGAAAACCCCGGCCCGCCGACGTGGCACACCAGAGGCGGCCCGGTTCCCACCGTCCGGTAGGCAAGCCGCAATCCATCTGACTGGAATTGTCCTGTCATCCCGGCTCTCCCGGCTCGGGATGCTACACCACCGCCGCGTGCTCCGCCCCCGCGGCTGCCCGCGCGTGGTCCAGCAAATGCTGTACCTGCGCCAGGCTCCCCTCGATGTCCGCCTTCGAATTCAACATCCGCGCCACGCGCGCCCCGATGTACAGGCTCATCAGCGCCTGCGCCAGCAGGTACGGGTCGATATCCCCCGGGAGCGAACCGTCACTCCGTGCCCGCTCCAGCACCTCCCTCAGCCCGTTCACGATGACCTCCCGCTCCGTCCAGACGCGCTCCCGCAGCTCTTCGTTCCCGGGGCGCATCGCTTCCAGGAAGTACTCCAGGTTCAGCGCAGTGTGCGCTTCCGCCCCGTCCTCAAGAAGCTCCGAGAACGACGACTTCGCAATCAGCGAAAGCGCCGCCAGCCCGTCCGGTGCGCCGGCCGTCTCCCGGCTCCATTCCTCGGCCACTGCCTCGGCATTCTGCTTGAAGCACGTGTGGACCAGCTCTACCTTGCTCTCGAAGTACCGGTAGATCGCGCCGGGCGAGATCCCGGCCTCCTGCGCCACTTCGGCCATCGTCGCCGCCTGGTATCCCTTCTGGGAAAACACCGCCATCGCCGCGTCCAGGATGCTCTGGCGGCGTGCTTCCAGGTGTGCGTCCGATACCCTGGCCATTACCGTGCAAGTGCCTCTCGGTTGAACGGCAGAGAGAGCCGTGCTGAAGCCGTGCGCAGCGCACCCTCCAACTGTTCGATCCGGCTCAGTTCTTGCCACTCCATCCGGTGGGTGATTATCCGCGCCTGCGAGCGGAGTTCAACCTCTCGTGCGTTTGCAAACTCGTACAGCATGGGTTGGGGACCTCCTATGTGAGTGAATCTTCATTCACTGAATGAATCATCGTTCACTGAGAAGCGGCCGTCAACCCCCCACGCTCAAGTAAGTTGGAAGAACTTCAGACCGTCTCGCCGAACTCGAACGACCGCAGGCGGTCGATAGCCACAAACGCCGAGATCGCCAACAGGACCGCACCCCCGAGGATCGCCGCGGTCGCCCCCAGGTTCGGCTCCCAGATGCTCGGCGGCACGTCCGCGATCGCCCCCGCGACCCCCAGGGTGTACTCCCGCACGCTGAACACCCTCAGCCCCTGGAACAGGTTCGTGACCACCGCCTCCCACAGGAACACGTACACCAGCCCCACGATGAGCGCCCGGGAGGTCAGGATGCTCAGCGCGATGAACAACCCCGAGTACATCAGCGCCCCCACCACTCCGGCCACCGCAAACCCAAGCGTCACGTCGCGTGTGTCCGACCCCTCGACCGGTATCAGCGCCGTCGGCACGGTCGAGATCACCACGAGGGCTGCCGTCACTGCGAACGCCACCACCCACTTCGAAGTCACGATCGAAGCCCTTGAAATCGGCTTCGCCAGCAGGTACACCGCCGTCCCGTCTTCGATCTCCGACCCCATGGCCGCCGTCGCGAACACGAGCGCGACAATCGGCAGAAGCACCAGGATCACAAGCGCCCTCAGCACGCCAACCGAAAACTCCAGCTTGTCGCGGTCGGTCTGGTCACTCGCTGTCGTCGCGTACAACACCGCTACCGCCACCGGAAGCAGCGCGAAGCCCAGCACCAGCAGCGACCGGCGCCTGCTCACCAGCTGCCGCGCGGTCAGGCGCACGATCTCGGCGTTCATCTGCGCACCAGGTAGGAGAACACGCTCTCCAGCGACTCGTCGTCGGGCCTCACCTCGTACAACGTGACCTCGGAGCCACGCGCCACTCTCGGCAACACCATCGTGAACGCCGCGAAGTCGGAAGATCGCACGGAGAGAGCACCATCCGTCAGCTCCACGCCGAACACTGCCTCGTCGGCCACGATCGCCGCCGCCAGCCGCCGGTTATCGCTCGATCGCACGGTGAACGTGTGGGGACGGTCGGTCATCAACTTCCGGATGGCGCGGAAGTCCCCCGAGGCCGCAAGCCGCCCCGAGACGATCACCAGCACGTTGTGCGCCAACCTCTCCACCTCCTCCAGGATGTGGGACGAAAACAGGATCGTCTTGCCCTCGTTCGCCATCCGCCGCAACAGGTCCATGAGCTGCAGCCGCTGCCGCGGGTCCGTCCCGTTGAACGGCTCGTCGAGGATCAGGATGTCTGGGTCGTGCACCAGTGCCGCTGCAACTTTGATCCGCTGCTTCATGCCTTTGCTATAGCCGCCTGTTGCCCGGTCCTGCGCCGGCGCCATATCCACGAGTTCGATGGCGCGCTTCGCCGCCGCGTCGGCATCGTCCAGCTCCTGCAGTCGCGCGTTCAACCGCACGAACTCCAGCCCCGTCAGGAATCCGTACACGGCCTCCCGTTCCGGCACCAGCCCGATGCGTCTGTACATCTTCGGGTTCCGCCAGGCCGGCTCCCCCAGCACCCGCACCTGGCCCGCCGATGGCCGGAGAAACCCCGAGAGCATATGCAGCAGTGTCGACTTCCCCGCCCCGTTCGGCCCCAGTAGCCCGGTGATGCCCGGCGTCAGCGCGAACGACATGTCGTTCACCGCCACCAGGTTCCCAAACCAGCGCGACACGTTCACAGCCTCGAGTGCGGGCGCTCCCTCGCTCACGCCGATATCCGCTGGTAGCGCCGCAGCAGCAGAAACCCGGCGACTGCTGCCCACGCCGTGATGGCGACCGCGTAGACGTACCCTGGCAGGTCAACGAGCCACGTAGTGCTATCCCGCTCCGGCTCCGCCCGGAAAGCCCATCGCGTGAACCCATCGACCAGGTCCCCCGGGCTCAGCAGCACCGCGACTCGCGCGAAGACGCCGCCTTCCGAAATCTCGGCAGAGATCCCCGCAATCGCGGAGGTGATCACCACCAGCGCCACGATCCCTCCCGAAGCGTATGCCCTCCGGGGTGAGTGCGAAGCAATCGCCAACCCAAGGCCCGACATGAACACCGAGATCATGATCGCCGTCCCCACGATTGGCCCGATGGTGTCCGCCTCCTCCCGGAAGAAGCCCCAGAAGTCGTTCCCGGCGAACCAGTGACCGATGAACAACAGCGACTGCGGGCCAAGCGTCAGCGCCAGCATCGCTGCTGTCCCAGCGCCCAGCTTGGCCAGGGCGTAGTCCCTCCGTTCGAGTGGTCGCGAAAAGTACAGCGAGAGCGTCCGGTTGCGCTGGTCCCTGCCTACCAGTTCCGGCGCCATCGCCGCTATGAACAGGGCGATGATGATGAAGACGAACCAGTAGTAGTCCTCCGGCCGCCACAGCTCGATCAACCCGGACGAAATCGCCGCGATCCCGAGCTGAATTGCTGCCGGGATGAACACCACGATGGCCAGCCCCATCGGGATGATCTTCGCCCGCGCCCCTCGCCCGATGCCGAACGCGGACTTCAGGCTATGCCAGAAGAGCGCCCGGATCGCGTTCCCCCGTCCGAGCCGCACCCCGTCGTAGTGCCGGTAGCCGAGGTCGTAGATGCTCCCCGCACCAATCTCAGGAGGCGGCACGTTCCACCTCCTCGGGCGTGCCCCGGAACAGGTCCTCCAGGCTCTGCCGCCGTTGTTCCATCCGCACCAGCGCCAGCCCAAGGTCCACCACCGTGTCGCGCACTGCGTCGTACGGCCGCTCGTCCTGGAGCGCGACAAGTACCGTACGGCCGTCTTCAACCGCGGTGAACCCCGCCCGCTCCAGGCTCGAAGCCAGCGCCGCAGCGCCGCTCTCCACCTCCACCACCAGCGTCCCGGTCCGCGCCGTGAAGTCTGCAATCGAACCTGCCCGCACCAGCCTCCCTGCCTCGATCACCACCAGGCTCTCGCATACCCGCTCGATCTCCCCCAGCAAGTGAGACGACATAATCACGGTAATCCCGAACTCGCTCCCGATCCGCCGCACCAGGTCGAGCATCTCATCCCGCCCCGCCGGGTCCAGCCCATTCGTCGGCTCGTCCAGCAACAGCAGCCGGGGGTCATGCACCAGCGCCTGCGCCAGCTTCACCCGCTGCTTCATGCCCGTCGAATATCCCTTGATCTGCCGGTACCGTTCCTCGAACAGCCCGACGTGCCGCAGGGTCTCCGCTGTCCGCTCCCGGGCAGCTGAAGCCGGTATCCCGCTGATCTGCGCCATGTGCAAAACGAACTCGGTCGCCGTCATGTCTGGCGGGAGGCAGTCGTGCTCAGGCATGTACCCCACGAGCGCACGGATCTCCGGCCCCTGCGTCGCCATGTCCATCCCCATCACCGTCGCC
>CAYPAZ010000123.1:0-6906 GCA_964408835.1 uncultured Anaerolineaceae bacterium | reverse complement strand
TGGCGGTCGTAGGGGTGGATTGGTCCTCGACGACGAGAGCTTCGGGGGCGACGCCAAGGAGCCGGGCAGCCAGAGCGGGGTCAACCAGCACGTGTGGGCCTCGGCCTTCGGCGGGGCTGACAGCGGGGGCAGTAGTGCGTTGAGCGGCCGCCAACAACGGAGCGCTGGATGGGGGAGCCGCAGACGTAGCAGGGCTTTCCGGTGCGGCGGAAGACTTGAACGTACATGTGCTGCTCGCCCTTCTCGCCGCGGGCGTCGACGTAGTCACTGAAGCTCGCGCCGCGGTAGGCGATGCCTCGCTCGAGGACGTTCCGGCAAGCGGCGAATAGGCGCCGGGCAGCCTGGGCTGAGACGTCGCCGGCGGGAGTATCGGGGCGGATGCGGGCTTCGAAGAGGGCTTCGTCGACGTAGATGTTGCCCAGTCCGGCGAAGCGACGCTGGTCGAGGAGGACTGCTTTGATTGGAGCACGGCGGCCGGTGAGGCGGGCACGGAACTGCTCGAGGGTGAGGGAAGGGTCATGGGGCTCGGGGCCGAGCCGGGAGTCGAGGTCGGCGGGCGAATCGACGATGCGCCAGGTGCCGAACTTCCGGAGGTCCGCCCAGCGCAGGTGGTGTCCATCGTCGAGTTCGAGGCGGGCGCGTTCGTGCTGGCTGGGCGGGTCCGAGGCGTTGTTCCAGAGAAGGCGACCGGTCATGCGGAGGTGGACGACGAGCGTGCGGCCGTCATCGAGGCCGAAGAGGAGGTACTTGCCGCGCCGTCCGAGGGAGGTGATGGTGCGCCCGGCCAGGTTCTCGCGGAGGGTCTCGATGGTGACGCCGGCGAGGAGTGGGAGAGTAGCGGGGTCGACTTCGACTGCGGTAATGCGGCGGCCGATCACGAGTGGCGCGAGGTCGCCGCGGATGGTTTCGACTTCGGGGAGTTCGGGCACGAGTGGAGTGTAGCGGGCGGCGAAGGTTCGGCGGAGGGCGGCAGGCACCTATACTCGGCGGGTGATAACGCATCTGCGGGGGACGCTGGCGAGGCTGGATCCGACCGGGCCGACGGCCGAGGTCGAGGTGAGCGGGGTGAGGTACGAGGTGCTCATCCCGGCAGTGCTGTGGCCAGAGTTGCAGGCTTTGGCGGACGCCACGGAGGAGGGGACAGAGCCGGAGGTGGCGCTGCACATCCACTACTCGGCGACGGCGAACCAGCCGGTGCCGGTACTGGTGGGGTTCCTGAGGAGGCCGGAGCGGGACTTTTTCCGCAAGTTCATCACGGTGGAGGGTGTGGGGCCGGCGAAGGCTGTGAAGGCGATGACGGTGTCTGTGAGCACGATCGCGCGAGCGATAGAACGGGAGGAACGCGCTGTCCTGACGAAGCTGCCGGGAATCGGGACGCGGGCAGCGGACAAGATCATCGCGACGCTGCGGGGGAAGGTGCTGGCGGAAGCCGCACTCCTCGACGCCGAGGTGGCGCAGCCGGTCGACCTCGCGCGGGCTCAGCTTGAGCACGCTGCTGCCGATGCAGCGGAGGCCATAGCGGCGCTGGGGTACACGAGGACGGAAGCGAAGCGCTGGGTGGAGGATGCGCTGGAGGCGGAGCCGGGGCTTGGGACTGTGGAGGACCTGACGCTCGCGGTACTGCGGCGGCGCGGGGCGCGAGGGTGAACCGTCCGCGGCGGTGAAGTTGACCTTGGTTCGCGCGGTGCCGGGGGTACTCCTACGCTAGAGGTGTGACTGACGAGCCGACAAGTGGGGACGGTGCGGTACCGGAGGCGAGCGAGCCAAGCTCGGCAACGCGGCCGGAGCTGACCTTCCTCGAGAAGGTGACGGATTCGGAGCGCGGGCGGCCGCTGTGGACGTACTTCCTGACGCCAGTGGCAGTGGTGATCGCGGGCTTTGTGGTCGGCGGGGCCATCTGGCTGACTGACGACAATTCGAACACGCCGGCGACCACGGGAACGGTCGCGGACCCGACGAGCTCCCCGGGGGTCCCGACCATCGACGGCGGGATTTCGCAGGTGCAGACGCTGCGCGGGATGCTGGACGCCTACGCGACGGCGGTGGGGCTCGATGAGGAGGCTTTCAACGCCTGCCTGGTGCGGGATGGGGTGGGGCTGGTGATCAACGACCATCTCACGCGGGGGTCGGCGCTCGGTGTGAGTGGCACGCCGACTTTCTTCATCAACAACAAGCGGGTCGTGGGGGCGCAGCCAGCGCAGGTGTTCCAGGAGATTGTGGAGAAGGAGCTCGCCGGGAGCCCGACGAGCCTCGACGAGTACTCCGCGACGATCCAGGCCCTGGCGGCCAGCGACCGCTTCGAGATCATGGAGGCTGCGGTCGATGTCTCAGGCGCGGAATTCGAAGGCAGCCCGGATGCGGGGGTGATCATCGCCGAGTTCAGCGACTTTCAGTGCCCGTTCTGCCAGCGCTGGAACCAGGAGAACCTGGGCTGGCTGCGGCCGATGCTAGGAGACGATGTGGCGCTGGCGTTTCTGCACTTCCCGATCCAGCAGATTCACCCGAACGCGCCTTACGCTGCGGTGGCCGCGATTTGCGCGGGGGAGCAGGGGAAGTTCTGGCAGATGCACGACCTGTTGTTCGGGCGTCAGCAGGAGTGGCAATCGCTGCCGGTGCAGTAGTGGGCCGGGGCCAGGGTTAGCGGAAGGGCTACTTCCCGGGTGTGTCAGCCGGCGAGGTGGCGGAGGTCGAAGCGGTAGCCGGTGCCGCGGATGGTGCGGACGGCATCCTGGGCGGAGGTGCGCGCGAGTTTCCGACGGATGTTGGACACGTGCCTGCGCACGACTTGAAGTTGCTGCGGTTCGGGACCGGCATCGCCGATGAGGCGGGCGACAGGCACCGTGCGGTTGGCGCTCGCGAGGAGGACGGACAGGACCTCTACCTCGCGGATAGTGAGCGGGACATCGGCACCATCGACGCGGAGCCGGCGGCGGACCGGGTCGAGCTCGAAGGGGCCGGCGGTAACGGGGATGACCTTGCCGAAGCCGGCGCTGGCCAGCTCGAGAACCCGTGCGAGGGTCTTCGGGGAATCGATGCGAGCGCGTAGCAGGGCATCGAGCCCGGGGCGATAAGTGGCGGGGACGATGACGCCGCGGCTGTCGGGGTCGGCGAGGTAGAGGACAGGGGCGAGGCGGGAGCGGCGCCGGGACTGGAGGCGCTGGACGAGTTCGACCTGGACCTCAGGCTCAAAGGGGCCGACGACGAAGAGGTCATAGGCGCGAGTACGGGCGCGGTCCAGAGCTTCCCGGGGGGTGGTGACCGTATCCAGGCGGAACGAGGCGGGAAGCGCCGAGGCCGGAGGCAGTGGTGATGGGGCCGGGATGACGGCGAGTGCGCTGCTCATGGGTTGGTGCTCCTGGTGGGGCACCTCCGGAGAGGTGCCGGCACCGGAAGCTTCGGACGTGAGCGGGCGGCTTCGTATTGGGGGTTTCGCCTAAGGTGGGGTTACGGAACGGTGGCCTAGAGGCCGTGTTCGAGGATCCGCCGGGCGATTTCGCGGGGGTCTGGCTGATAGGCGCCGGCGGCGATCGCGGCCTTGAGGGCCTGGATCTTGGCCTCGCGCGCTTCGGAGGTGCCACGAACCAGCTCGAGTGCGCGCTCGAGCTCGGCGTGGTCGGCGATGCGGGCGGTGCCGGCTTCAGCCGTGGCGTCTGTCTGGACGATACGCAGGCGGGGCTGGCGTGCGGTCACGAAGGCCGCCCTGGGTGCCGTGGTGTCGGCGGAGCGGCAAAGGTCACAAGAGAGGAGATGGCTCAGATCCTGTCCGGCGCGGGGCCGGAAGGGGATAGGGTCGGAAACGGGACGGATGTGAGGACCGGGCAGAGAAGAGAAGGAAAGCAAAGGAAGCTCCTCGGGAGTTCCACCCGAGCGGGGGTGGAACTGACCTGCCTTCCATATCGGCAGGCTCCCGAGAAGCGTGTAGGGGATGACGGCCCCAGAGGCTACGGTTTTACGCAGAGTTTGCGTTCATGCCGCCCGCTGCATGCTCTGGCGAAGGCGGCTGAGTGCGCGGGCATGAAGCTGGCAGACTCGCGACTCGGAGATATCGAGGATCCGGGCGATTTCGCGCATGGTCATGCCTTCCTGGTAGTAGAGGCTGACGATGAGGAGTTCCCGCTCGGGGAGGCTGGAGACTGCGCCGGACATCTCCTCCAGGAGTTCCTGGTGCTCGATATCGGCGGTGATATCAAGAGGATCGGGCCCGGCGATGGCGACTTCCATGCTTGACCCTTCGTTGGCATCGTCGCGGTCGAGCATGCCATCGAGGGAGACGGTGACCCAGCTGGAGTTCACCAGGGCCTTGTGGTACTGGTCGAGGGGGAGTCCGAGAGCCTCGGCCACTTCGAAGTCGGTGGGTGTCCGGCTGAGCTCGAAGCTGAGGCGGGAGGAGGCCGCGTCGATGGCGCGGGCCTTCTGGCGGACGGACCGTGGGAGCCGATCGAGGGAGCGGAGGGCATCGATGATAGCGCCGCGGATGCGGGCGATGGCGTAGGTTTCGAACTTGACGCCCTTGCTATCGTCGAAGCGGTCGACGGCTTCGATGAGGCCGACGGTACCGAAGGAGAGGATGTCTTCGTAATCGAGGACGCTGGGAAGGCCGATTGCCAGGCGCCCGACGACATATTTGACGAGGGGAGCGTACTGGCTAATGAGGGCTTCTCGCTGTGTTTGTGGGAGAGTTGCAGCGACTGCCATGGTGTTGAGTGGTTACCCCGCTTGTTGGTGTCTTCAGTTTCGCCCCTGGCGGAGTCTGCTTACATCGGTTGTGACCCGCGGTTGATGTAGGTAATTCACCGAGGAGGGTCAGGCGGAACCCTGATCCCCGGGGCCGAGATCCCTCAGAGAACTATCCATAATGAGTGCAGGAGTGAGAAGAGCGAGGGGGCTCAGTCGTCTTCCGGGGTAGCCGCGATGAGGCGTTGAGCTTCTTCCATGCTCTCAAGGTGGACGATGCCTTTGCTCAGGGCGAAGCGGATCAGGTCCGTGCGGTTCCGGGCGTGGAGCTTCGCCATGATGTGAGCTTTGTGTGCCTCAACGGTCTTAATGCTGATGACGAGTTCATCGGCGATGCCCTGGTTGGTATGTCCTTCGGCAATGAGCTGGAGGACTTCGCGTTCACGGGCGGTAAGTGCCTCGACGGTGTTGCGTGAGTCGGCGCGTTTGGCCTGGTAGAGGATCTCAGCGAGATCGAAGGCATCGCTGAGGGAGCTGGAGAAGTAGGTGTTTCCGCGGTGGACGGTCTGGATGGCGAGGACAAGTTCCTGGACATCGGACTGTTTGACGATATAGCCGCGGGCGCCGGCGCGGAGTGATTCACGGAGCTGATCTTCATCGACGAAGCCGCTGAGTATGACGACGCGGGTGAAGGGGACTCGCTTGCA
The DNA here is from genome assembly GCA_964408835.1 of uncultured Anaerolineaceae bacterium. GTDB lineage: Bacteria > Chloroflexota > Dehalococcoidia > Tepidiformales > Tepidiformaceae > CAYPAZ01. The sequence goes on along the minus strand of CAYPAZ010000123.1, from coordinate 1,525 downwards.
GATCTGGCGGGTCGCCTCGAGCCCATTGAGGCCGGGCATGACCATGTCCATGAGGACGACATCCGGGTGCAGGTTCTCGGCCGCGTTCACAGCGGCGCGGCCGTTCTCGACATCACCGATGACTTCGAAGTCGTGCTGGGCTTCGAGGACCAGGCGCAGGGCCTGGCGGATGACGGCGTGGTCATCGACGAGAAGGATTCGGATGTGTTGAGCGGAGGGACGTTCCGAGACCATAGGCGCTCCTCCGGGGGTGGAGGTTATGTTGCACCCTTACGGGTGAACCTTAAGGGTTTCGCCTCAGTATATGGGCGACCTCTCGGCCTGTTAGTAGGGAGAACCCCTATAAAGGGTTGACGAATGGTGACGGGTTAGAGCGTGACGAAGGCGCGTTCGGTGTGGGTGCCCTGGATGGCGAGGTTGAGTTCGGAGCGGGCGGCCATGACGAGGTCATCCATGGCGGCGTGCTCGGATGCGGCTTCATCGGTATAGATGGAGACGCGGGCGAAATCGCCGCTGCCATCGTTGGAGCGCAGGACGTAGCTCTCAATGCAGCCTTCGTGGCTGGCGGCGAGTTCGGCGATGCGGCGCATGAGCCGTTCAACGGCCTCTTCTTCGCCGCGGCGGGGGGAAACGATGGAGATGCGGACGTAAGCCATTGGGGACGGAACCTCCGAAGGTGGCGGCATGATAGAGCGGGGGGGCGAGCGTGGGAAGGGAACGGCCCCCGCCAGGGCGGGGGCCGTTGAGCGTTAAGACAGCAGACCGGTACTACAAGCGGAGCTTGCCGTGAGACGGCTGCCGGCGCCGCTGGCGCTGGGGAAGGGCTGCTTCCTCGGCGGCGAGGTCGATCGGGGCGCTGGTGAGCACCTCGTGGACGTAGCCGCACATGATGCAGCTGCCGTAGGTCCCGTGCCAGTCGCGCTCGACGATCATCGAGCCGCGGCACTTCGGACAAGACTTGGGTGGGGCTTCCTGCAAAGCCGGCATGATTGCGCATCCTCCTGGTCGCACGGATTTTGGGGGTCGAGGACAGAAAAAAGGGCCTCGCAACGAGCATCCTGCTCGCCAGGCCTTCCGGCTGCCTACGGGGTTAGCTGACGGGTTCGGACGGAAGGTCGCCCTATTCCAGAAACTGGAAATTCACCCCAAGGGTGGTGGTTCCCCCGTTCCCTCCATTCGGAAGGACTAGGCAGTGATATTCAATTTTGTTACCAAGCGCGTGCGTGTTGCCGGGAGCGGCCCACGCAGGGCGAACCTACCAGTTTGCGGATCAGGGTGTCAACCCCTATTGCGAAATTCGTCACAACTTACCATAGCGAGAGGGCGCGACGGGGGGAGCGGGCCACCGGGGCTTCAGGCTGCTTCGCTCAGGGATTCGGAGACGACGAGTGTCCTCCTTACGAGTCAGCGTGAGCGTAGCAGGGAGGCGGCTAGAGGGAAGGTCAGCCCGGGTTAAATTCCGAAGCGAGTATTCCCATGTGCACGACATCGACGTAGCGGCCGTAGGCGTACCGCTGCTCACGCT
>CAYPAZ010000122.1:0-6923 GCA_964408835.1 uncultured Anaerolineaceae bacterium | reverse complement strand
GTCCGCGAAGGCCCGAACGGGTCGCGTCCAGGGTCCTCCCCCGGAGGACCCTGGATGAACGCGTCCGGCCCCGATAGCGGGCTTGCCTGGTCCGCGTTGAGTTCATCGATGATTGCCTGGGCGTCGAGCTGGAGGTAGTTGGCGTACGACCGCAGGAATCCCCGCACGTACACCGGCGCGGGCAGCTCCTCAAACGCCTCGTCTTCTAACGCCTGGAGGAAGTGCGCCGAGATGCGCGTGTCCTGCGAAGCCTGCGTGATGGTCAGGCCGCGCCCCTCGCGCGCGTCGCGCAGCGCCTCGCCGATACCGGCCAACGTCCTGCCCCCGCCAAAGAGTGCTACATAAGGTAGCCGCCGGTGAAGGAACGGGGAACCCTCCGCTGGCGGCCACCAGTATCCGCGCTACCCTCGGTGTATGCGGTTAGTCCTGTTGGCGGCCATCCCCCTGGGACTTCTTCTTGTGGCCCCGGCTCTCGCGCAGACACCCCCTCCCGGCCTGCCGGCAACGTTCTTCGGGTCTGCCAGCATCGACGGATCGCCCGCCCCCGATGGCACCGAAGTCCTGGCGCTCATCGATGGCATCGACTGCACCTCCGACGGCACCCGCGGCACCGCCCTGAACGATGGCCTCTCGACCTACGTCGTCCAGGTGCTCGGCGCATCCGAGCGCGAAGGCTGCGGCACCCCCGGCAGCGTAGTTACCTTCACGATCGCGGGCGAGCCCACAGACCAGATGGGCGAATGGCAGCCGTTCCCTCAACAGCTCGACCTCAATGCTGGCGCTGGCGAGCCCATCCCCCTCCCCACCCTTACCCCCTCCCCCCAGCCGACCCTCGGCTCCACGGCCGCACCCACCGGTACGGGAGTCGCTTCATCCGCAACGGTCCCTTCCGGCCCCGTAGCCACCTCCGGCTCCGGCGGTGGCGGGACAACGCAGGCGCTCGGCATCATCCTCCTCATTTCCGGCCTCGCTATCGCCCTTGGCGCGGGCGCCATAGCCCTCTCCCGCAGAAAGCCGGGTTAACCGCAGGGGCAACTTCTTCCCCCCTTCGAACGTTCCTTTCGATGACTGGTTGCAGCGCCTGTGATTCACTCATTGGTAATCTCGGGCGCCCCGCGAGCCGTAACAATGCATGAGGGCGCCAGGCCCACCCGGAGAACAATGCTGTCCCGAATCCCTTCCTTCCGCGCCATGGCCCTGCTGCTGCTTCCGGCCCTCGCTGTCGCCGTCTTCGCCTGCGGCGGTGGCGGCGCCGAAACCGAAGACCCCACCGCCACGTCCGCGGCCCCAACGGCGACGCGCACTCCCATGCCCACGGCCACCCCCGGCCCCACCAGCACGCCCGAACCTACACCCACTCCCTACAACGGCCAGGTCGCCTCGATAAGCATCCCCCGGTTCAGCGTGGACTCCCAGGTCGAGTCCATCGGGTTCATCCCCGGCACCAATCAGCTGGCTACTCCCGGCCACCATCTCAACACCGGCTGGTACGAGATGTACGGAAAGCCCGGCTGGGGTGGGAATACCGTCTACTCGGCCCACTACAACTACCTCTCGGGCGGCCGCTTCGTCGATGCTCCCTTCCGCCGCATCTCCGAACTCGAACAGGGCGACGAGATCTTCATCACCATGGATGACGGCACCCGCTATCGCTACCTCGTCCTGTCCGTCGAGCGCTACGATGTCGATACCATCCCCATGGGGGAGATCGTCGACGCCCCCCATCGCCCGGTGACCCAGGAATGGATCACCCTCATCACCTGCGGCGGCGCTGTCGCCGCAGTCGATGACCGTGGCGTCGGCGCCTTCCTCCAGCGCGATGTCGTGGTCGCGGTCAAGGTCGGAGGGTAAAGGTCGCTGCCCGTCGCACGCGGGCAATGCGCTAGGATCGAGTTATGGAACCCGAAGCCCGTACGCCAAGGTCTATCGTGGTCCTGCGTACCCTCGCGCTCTTCTCGTTCGCCGGCGGCATCGCCGTTTTCATCGCAGGCTTCTCCGCTGACTTCTTCGGCAGCGACGACCCAACACCCGTCGTCGATGACTTCACCCCCATCCCCCCGCCCCCCGCCCCCCCCCCCCTCCCCCTCCCCCCCCCCGGGGAGCCCCCTGCCCACTGCCACCCCCACCCTCGCCCTTACAGCGACGGAGAGTCCCACTGCTTCGCCCAGCCCAACCGCCACCCCCTACGACGGCTCCGTCATGCGCCTCAAGATCCCGAGGTTCGATGTCGACTCCGCCATCGAGAACATCGGCATCCTGTCCAACGGCTACCTCGATACCCCCCATGACCCCTACAACACCGGCTGGTACGACATCTACGACAAACCCGGGTTTGGCGGCAACGCCGTCTTCGCCGCCCATGTCGATTACTACCCGCGAATCCGTGGCCCCTTCTATGACCTCGCGAAGATGGACGCCGGCGACCAGGTCATCATCGTCATGGAGGACGGCCGCGAGTACGTCTACGAGGTCATCTCCAAGGTCCGCTACCCCGAAAACGCCATCCCCATGGGCGCGATCATCGATGCCCCCGACAAGCCCGAAGGCGACGAGTGGATTACCCTCATCACCTGCGGTGGCCGGTTCCGCCCGAACGACGGAGTCAGTGGGCCCGGCCAGTACCTGGACCGTGATGTCGTCGTCGCGCGCCGGGTCTCCTGACGTTTCCCCGGGAGGGTCTCCCCGTTGAAGGTGCTCGTGACCGGAGGGGCCGGCTTCATCGGCTCACATCTCGTCGACGCGCTTCTCGCTTCCGGCCACGAAGTCCAGGTCATCGATAACCTGGCCACCGGCTGGCGCGCCAACGTCCCCAAAGCCGCGGTTCTTCATGAGTGCGACATCCACGCCCGGGAGTCAGCTCGCGTCTTCGAAGCCTTCCAACCCGAAGTCGTCTTCCATCTCGCCGCCCAGTCCAGCGTTAAAGTCAGCACCACCGACCCCGTCCATGACCTCGAAGTGAACGGTGGCGGCACAGCCGCCATTGCCGCCCTCTGCGTTCAGTTCGGTGTGCGGAAGCTTGTCTACTTCTCCACAGGAGGCGCGCTCTACGGCGACCCGGAGGTCATCCCCGTCCCCGAATCTCACCCCATCGCGCCCCTCTCCCCCTACGGCCTGTCGAAACGCGTCGGCGAACTCTACCTCGAACTCTTCGCTCGCACCTCCGGCCTCGAATTCACGATTCTCCGCCCGGCCAACGTTTTTGGCCCACGCCAGGATCCCCTGGGCGAAGCGGGAGTAGTCGCGATCTTCGCCGGCAGAATGCTCGCCGGTGAACCCTGCACCATCGATGGTGATGGCGAGCAGACCAAGGACTACCTCTACGTCTCCGATGTCGTCGATGCCGCCCTTGCAGCCGTCGAACGGGGCTCCGGCCTCGCCCTCAACATCGGCGCCGGCAAGGGCATCTCGGTCAACGCCATCTTCGCTGCCCTCCGGGCCGCCACCGGCGCCACCGCAGAGCCCGCCTACGGCCCGCCCCGCCCTGGTGATGTCCGCCACATCGCACTCGAAAGCGCTCGTGCCCGCGAACTCCTGGGCTGGCAGCCTCGCGTCCCCTTCGATGAAGGCATCCGCCGGACCGTCGATTACATCCGCGCCGCCTCTCCGCCCGTCACCCGATAAACGGGTTCGCCGCTGCCTGCATCCCGAAGGCTTCCGCCACCGGCCCCCTCACCAGTGCCCCGCGATAGGTGCTCAGCGCTTCTGCTAGCGACGTGTCCGACCCCAGCGCCGCTTCGATGCCCATGCTCGCCAGCTTCACTACGTATGGCAGTGTGGCGCTCGTCAATGCGTGGGTGCTGGTCTGCGGGACCGCCCCTGGCATGTTGCTCACGCAGTAGTGCACCACCCCTTCCTCGATGTAGATCGGGTCGCTGTGCGTCGTGACCCGGCTCGTCTCCGCCGCCCCTCCCTGGTCGATCGATACGTCCACGATCACCGCGCCTGGTCCCATGGACCGCACCATCTCTCGGCTCAAAACCTTCGGCGCCGGGGCGCCAGCCACGAGCACGCTCAGGATCGCCAGGTCCGCCCCGTCTATCTCCTCGGCCACGCTCGCCGGGGTTGCCACTCGCGTGCTGATGCTCGCGCCGAACATCTCCTGCAACTGGGTCAGTCGCGCCAGGTCCGTCGACATCACAACCGTCCGTGCGCCCAGGCCCACCAGCACATGCGCCGCCGCCGTTCCCACCACCCCCGACCCGATGAGCACCGCCTTCCCCGGCGGGACCCCCGCAATCCCGCCCATCAGCTTTCCCCGCCCCGGCCCCGGGTGCTTGAGGAACTGCGCCCCGATCTCCGCCGCCATCCTTCCCGCAACCTGCGACATCGGCGCCAGCAGCGGGAGCGTCCCGTCGCCCCTGCGCACAAGTTCGTACGCCAGCGAGGTCGTACGCGAAGCCACCAGCCGCTCAGTCAACGGCAGGTCCGCTGCCAGGTGAAGATAGGTGAACAGCCCGCACCCTTCCCGCAGGTACCCGTACTCGCTCTCCACCGGCTCCTTTACCTTCACCACCAGGTCGCACGTTCCCCACACCTCCCCCGCAACCCCGGCGACCGCGGCACCGGCGGCCAGGTATGCCGCGTCACTCAATCCCGATCCCTCGCCTGCCCCACGTTCGACCACCACCTCATGCCCGGCGTGTCGCAGTGAGGCCGCCCCCTCCGGGGTGAGCCCGACCCGGAGCTCACCGTCCTTTCGCTCCCGTACCGTGCCGACGCGCATTGCTCTCTCCGTCCTGGCCCAGGGGTCCCGGCCCGCCCTCAGTTTGAGGCTTCATGCCCCGCGGGTGGAAGCTCCCCGCCCCCGATCGCCACGCGTTATATTCCCCCGTCCGCTGGGCTTCCCCTAAGAGCGTGCCGACTCTACAACTGACACGTCCGGCCAGGGCGTGACCTGGATGAGGGGTTCTTGTTGCCGTGATGTCTTCCCGTCCGCTGCGCGCGCCCCTGTCATCCTGGCGTATCGCCTCACTCGTCGGCGTACTTGGCCTCGCGCTGCTTGGCGCCGCCGGGCTCTTTGCGGGCGGTGGCCGGACAGGCCACGCGACCCAGCTCCCGACTGTCTTCGATGCCGACCTCATCGTCGCGATTCCCTTCCCCGCCGGCTACGAAATCCGCACCGTCCACTTCTTCATCCACCACGACGGGCCCGGTGACTTCGACGATGTCGTCCGCGAAGTGAAGGACAACTTCCTCGCATCCATCCCCGGCTCCGTCGAAATCTCCGAGGACGATGGAGTCTCTGCTGCCTACGCCCACACTGGTTTCTTCTGGCCGGCCGGCCAGGCCACCTGGTTCTATGTCGCGAACGATACCGACAGGCCCCCGGGCCTCGTCGGCCACCGCGAAGCCATCGCCCGTGGCGCCATCACATGGGGCAACGCCGGCGCGAACTTCGTTTTCATCGATGGAGGCTCTACCGCTCAGGACAACCCTCCGTGCACCGGCTGGAACGCGGTCGGCTGGGCCCAGCTCGATGTCTACGGCACCGGTGTCCTCGGCGTCGCCTGCACCGGCTACACCGGCAACGGCACCCCTGTCTTCGATCTCAACTTTGATACCGACTTCAACTGGGCCACCTCCGGGAACCCAGCTCCCAACCAGATTGACCTGGAAAGCGTCTCGGTCCACGAATTCGGACACGTCCTCGGCCTCGGCCATACCCAGTCCGTGCACTGCCCGTTTTCCGGCCCCCGCGCCATCATGTGCGCGTCCTACATCACAGGAACCGCCAATCGCACGCCCCACCCCGACGACATCAACAGCATCGTCGCCATCTACGGCTCGAGTGAGCCCACCGCCACACCCTCAAGCACCTCCACCCCGACTAACACCCCTCAGCCCACCAACACACCCGTACCGACCAACACTCCCCAGCCCACCAACACGCCGGTGCCGACCAACACTCCCCAGCCCACCAACACACCCCAACCAACGAACACCCCGCAGCCCACCAACACACCCCAACCAACGAACAACCCACAGCCCACCAATACCCCGCAATCGACGAGCACACCCGTTCCCACCAACACACCCGCCCCCACTGGCACGCCCACTTCTACCCCTACCCTCCCTCCTCCCACGGCAACCGTGGCCAGCACCGCGCTACCCACCGCCACCCCCATCCAACCAACCCCCGAGTCAGATACACCCGACCTGGTCCTCGCTCCTGGCCCCAACCTCCTGATCTGGCCCGCGGATGGTTCACTCACGCCTCAGCAGGCGTTCGGCTCGAACCTGGCGCACGTCCTCGCCGTCTACGAGTGGCAGCCCACGCCGCAATCATGGCTCCGGTACTCCCCCCAGCTCCCAACGTGGGCCAACACGCTCACCAACCTTCAGGGCGGCAAGATCTACTGGATCGTCACAACTCAGGGGTTCGCCTTGGCGTTCGACTGACCCCGCGTCAGCGCGAACGCATCCCTCAACGCCCCGCGGAACCCGTCAGGGGATGATCAACACTTGTCCGATTTGCAGCGTGTTGCAGTCCGCTTCCACCATGTCGTTCGCGTCCAGCAGCTGCTGCAGCGTGATGTCGTACTGGTCCGCGATCGTCACGCAAAAGTCGCCCGACTGCACAGTGTGCGTCCTTCCTCCGCCGGGCGTGGTGGCGGTTGCAGCTGCCGTCTCCTCGCCATTCGGGGTCTCCTCGCCGTTGGGAGTTTCCTCCCCCGGCGTCGTGGCGGTGCCCGGTGTCTGAGCCTGCTGCGTCTGCTGCTGCGCGTCCCGCGTCGCTACCTGGTCTGCGGGTGAGAGCCCCCCATTCCCGTCCCCCCCGGTCAGGCTCAACACCACGAACACCAGCGCGATGATCCCCACGGCGATGGCGAACAGACCGATGGTCGCCATCGGCATCGTGATCGGCCCACGTGTGCGGCCCCCGAGCGTCTGCTGCCGCTTCGGTCGCGTGGGCCGCGCCGGCG
>CAYPAZ010000121.1:0-6939 GCA_964408835.1 uncultured Anaerolineaceae bacterium | reverse complement strand
CTCCGGCGAAAGCAGGGCCGCTACCAGCAGGACGAGCACCGCTACCCGGCGCTAGCTCGGGCGGCCGAAGTCGAACAGCTTCCGGATGGTCTCGTAGCTCAGCATTGGGTTACCGGACGAGCTCCTCGAGCACCGCGGAGACTTCCTCCAGCACGCGCCCCGGCTCGTACATCGCGCGCACCCGTTCTGCTACCGCTGCCTGTGGCGCCAGGCCACCCGCTGCGTGCGCCTCAGACCACGCTCTCACGACTTCGATCGCAACTTCGGCGCTCGGGACCTGGTCCACCCCTTCCAACGGGTAGCTCCATCCGACCCTCCGCCCGTAACTCAACGCCTCGAGCACCGAAATTGACATGCCGTCGTGAGCCACCAGCCGTAGCAGCGCCGAGTGCTGGCGATAGACCGCATCCATGTCCTTCCGGTACCCCAGCGCCTCAGCGTTCGCCAGCGGCTGCGGTAGCTCGAACCCCCCAACGATCGAGAAACCGACATCGGGTAGCGCCCGAACCACCTCGAGTGTTCCGGCCACGTCATACGCCTCGTGCGGGTTCCTGGGCAGATAAATGAGCACCCGGAACTCCGCCGGCATCGGAGCAGTGTCACCGAACGAGAAGTCCCCGGGCAGCTGCTGGACCCTGGCCGCTATCCCAAGCGGTCGCAATTCATCCACCAGCCATGGCGCGTCCGCCCAGTGCTCCGCGTTCAGCAGCCGGCGGCTGGCCGTGCCTCTCTCCCATGCGCGCCGGGCCCAGAGTACGTCCGTCCCGACCCAGTGCAGTAGCAGTCGTCCCCGGCACACCCGCGCCACCCGGTCCACCGGCGACCCCCGCTCGATGCTGCTCGCGATCGCGTAAACCACCTTCGCCCTCAGGATCGCTCCGGCCGCGCCCCACCACGCTCCTGGCGAACGGCCCGGGTTCGCGACGTATCGAGCCTCCCATCCACCTTTGCGGAGTGCCGCCGCAGCCCGCTCACCGAAGTGCGGCAGCCCGACAACCGCCACTCTCGCCCCGCTCACGCCGGTCCCCGGGAAGCTCGCGGCAGGAACTCGCGGAGGATCTCACCGCTCAATACCCGCCGGGCCATCCGCACGTAACTGTCGAGGTCGTCCCGCCGGATCCGCCACAGGTCCGAGAACTTCGCGTCTGACAGCCGAAGGAACAGCGTCACCGTCACGAGGATGGTCAGCCCGTAGCTGATAGTCGTCGCCCACGCAGCGCCCACGTACCCAAACTGCGGGATGAGCAGGATAGAGAGCACCGTGTTCAGCGCGCACGAAATCGAAGCCAGCACCAGTGGGATCACGGGGCGACCCAGCTGCACCGAAAAGTACGTCGAAAGCAGGCTCGCCGGCGCCCAGAAAGCCGTCCCAATGCAGAGCACCCGCAACGACCCCGTCGCCCCTTCGTACCGTGACCCGTACAGCCCGGAAATGAGCCACGGCGCAAGGATGAATACCAGGATCGAGGCAGAGGTCACCACCAGCAGCGTGTGCCTCACCGTCCGCGCCGCCAGCCTCGCCGCATCGCTCCGGCTGTAACTCCCGATCCGCGCGAACGACGCCACCGCCACTGGCGAAGAGAACAGCCACACCCCCTCCGCGATCGCAATCGCCGAAGCGTAGACCCCCGCCCCCGCTGCCCCGTCCAACGCCGCCACCAGGAGTTGGTCAATCCGGTAGTTGAAGAACCCGACGAATGTCGCAAGGCTCGTGATACTCCCAAACGTAAGGAACTGCTTCAGGAGCACCGTATCCGGGCGGTGGCTGATCAGCCACTTCCACCACCCTCCGCTCAGGGCCATCACCACTACCAACATCAGGTAGATGCACACCACCCAGATGGTCAGTGCCATCGCCGCCGAGTCGTGGCCAAGCACCAGCAACACCACTGCCATCACCACGAACGTCATGATCGTGTGCCCGCTTCCCGATAGGCCGTGCCGGATCAACTGGTTCCGCCCCAGGAACACGCCTTCGAACGGGTTCTTCAGCGTCATCGGGACCGCCGCCAGCGCCACCACCCAGATGAGCCAGCTGTTCTCGCCCCCATAGATGAGCCACGCCGCCCCACCCGCCGCCAGGATCGCCAGCGAAAACCCCACCGTCAGGATGAACCCGTTCGCCGCCACTTCCTCCGGCGCCCGCTTCTGGTTCGAAACCTGGTAGCCGGCCGCTGCAGCCGCACTCCCCAGCACCGCCGAAATCCCGTAGATTACGATGACGGTCGTCGCGTAGATCCCGCGCTCGCTCTCCGTGAGTACGCGCGCAGTCAGGATCCCGATGCCGGCCATGAACGCCATGCCGAGAACGCGATAGCCGAAGACCAGCACTGTCCCCGTTGCGACGTCCATTCGAGGCCATGCTAGGTGGGATCCGGCCTACGCGCGCTCTGTCCGCGCTGGGTCACTCTCCCCCCATCCCCCACGTCCTTGTGCACCACCGCGCCCGCCGAGACCATCGCGCCTTTCCCCACCCGCACACCATGCAGCACCGTCGCCCCTGCCCCAAGGTATGCCCCCTCCCCGATGGTCACAGCCCCCGTCTGGCGTGGATGCTGCTCGACCAGCGGCCCACGCCCAACGTCGAAGTGCGTGATGATCGTCGTCCGCATCGACACCGTCGCCCCGCTCTCGATCGTCACTCGCTCCGCCAGGTCCAGGAACACCTCGCTGCCCACGTGGGCCCGCGGCCCGACCACAAGGTTGGAGAAGTCCCCCTTCGCATTCACCAGCGAGATCGGCCCCACGATGTTCGCGTCCTCCGCGACCTTCGCTCCGAACGCTCGGAGAACGTCTGCGTGCCCGTCGCGCAGGTGCCGCAACGCCTGCTCAACCCCATCGATATCTTCCCGCAGGTACACCCATCGCAGCCGCAGAATCCGCACCTTCGTCCCCAGTCGCTTCAACGGCAGGCCCAGCGGCCGCAACACCGAACGGACCGTACTCATCGACTCTGCCTCATCCCGCACTCTGTCCGGGCACTGTAAAACGTCCGAAAAATCATATGACCAACCCCACGCGGGCGGGTTGCGTCCCTTGCTCCAACTCTCGGCCCGCTCCTATCCTGCCTCGTAGACGTCCCGCCCATTGAAAGGGGCCGCATGAAACGATTCCTGGTTGTCGGGGCCCTCTCCTCGATTCTCGCCGGCACGCTGATCCTCTCCGCGGTTTCCGTGTTGGCGCAGGGAGCGCCTCCCGGACTTCCCAGCACATTCTACGGCTCCGTCTCCGGTGGCCCCCAGCCAGGAGATCCCATCGTCGCCTTCATCACCGTCGGCGGCCAGTCCGCCACCTGCGGGATCGGCGCCGTCATCAACGACAATGGCCCCAAGTACGTCATCGACGTCTTCGCCGATGACAACGGCACCTACGATAACTGCGGCGCCTCCGGTCGAACCGTGCGCTTCTACTTCCCCAAGACCAAGCAATTCGCGAACCAGTCCGGCACCTGGCAGGCCGGGCTCGCCCCGGAAACCCAGATCAACCCCGCGACCGGCTTCGCCCTCACCGCCGGAGCCGCAATGACCAACCGCGCCGTCGTCCCCGGCAGCGCGAAGTTCCCCTAGGCTCCACGCTCGCCACGCACATACCGGGAGGCGCCCAATCGGTCGCCTCCCGCTTCTTTCTTCGACACCTCCGCCCTCGCACGTCAGAATCCGTGCATGGCCCACTACATCCTCTTCTATGACTACGTTGAAAACGTCGTCGAACACCGCGCTCCCTTCCGCGAAGAACACCTCGGCATCGTTCGCAGCCTCGCCGCCCAGGGGAAGATCGTCCTCGCAGGCGCCTTCGCCGACCCGGTCGATGGCGCCGCCATCGTCTTCGATGTCGGCTCCACTGAAGAAGTCGAATCCTTCGCACAAACCGATCCCTACGTCCTCAACGGCATCGTCACCGCCTACCGCATCCGGCCCTGGTCCACCGTCCCCCTGACGTAGCCATGATCAACCGCGACCGCCTCGTCCAGACCTTCCTCGACCTCGTCGCCATCGACTCCCCCTCCGGCCACGAAGATGCCATCGCCGCCGAGCTCGAATCCCGGCTCCGCGCCCTCGGCCTCGATACGTCCCCTGACCCCCACGGCAACGTCATTGCCATCCTCCCCGGTACCGGCGACCCCATCCTCCTCTCCGCTCACATGGACACCGTCGAGCCCGGCCGCGGCATCAAGCCGACCTGGGACGGCCCCGACATCATCCGCTCCAATGGCACCACCATCCTCGGCGCCGACAACAAGGGCGGCTGCGCCGTCATCCTCGAGGCTATCCAGTCCGTCCTCGAAGAAGGCAGGCCCCACCGGCCGGTCGAAGTCGCTATCAGCCGCGGCGAAGAGATCGGCCTGGTCGGCGCCGCGAACATGGACTACTCGCGCCTTTCCGCGAAGGTCGCCATCGTCATCGATTCCGGGGGCCCGCCCTCCTCCATCCAGGGCCAGGCGCCGTACCACTACGTCTACGACATCCAGGTCCACGGCCGCGCCGCACACGCGGGCCTCGAGCCCGAAAAGGGTGTCCCCGCCATCACCATCGCCGCCGAAATCATCGCCGGCCTCCCCCAGGGCCGCTTCGATAACGAGACCACCGGCAACGTCGGCCTCGTCGAAGGCGGCACCGTCCGTAACGCCGTCCCCGACTTCTGCGAAATCAAGGGCGAGATGCGCTCCATGGTCGAAGAAAAGGTCGAGACCCTCGTCGCGAAGTCGAAGGCCCACCTCGATGCCGTCCGCAAGCGGTTCTCCGAAGCTACCATCGAAGCCAGCTTCCACACCGCCTACCCCGGCTACACCCTCACCGATGACGACCCCGCCGCCCGGCTCCTCTACCCGGTCCTCCGCTCCCTCGGCATGGAGCCCAATCCCCACCCCGTCGGCGGCGGCACCGATGGCAACGTCTTCCGCGGCAAAGGCATCGCCGCCATCGTCATCGGCCGTGGCGGCTACAACCAGCACACCAAAGACGAGTACCTGGTCATCCCTGAGATGCTCGACTGCGCCCGCGTCGTCGAAGCCACCCTTCGCCCGGTAGACTGACCCCGGAGGCGCTTCTGCGACCCTGGCTCGTTCTCCCCTGTCTCCTGCTCATGCTCGTCGCGTGCGGGTCCGAGGCCCAGTCGGACCCTACCGCCACCCCCACCGACCGTCTGGTTGTTCCCGGCACCGCCAGCGATGCTCAGCCCCTCGACGCCACTCTCTTCGGCGTCGCCGGCCTCATCCCGCCCAACTGGCCCACCCCCTCCGACGACGACTACGCCACGCTCTTCGCCTCCTTCGCCGAAACCGGCCCGCTCGTCGGCGTCTACCTCAACTGGCGCGATGCCGGAGCCCCACCCGGCGAAATCCCCCAGGCCGTCGAACTCGCCTTCCTCCTCCGCGACCAGCAGGGCATCACCCCCGTCATCGCCATCGGCGCCACCGAAGAACTCGGCGCCGGCCAGGTCGGCCCCACCGTCGATTGGGCCGACCCGCTTCAGCGCCAGGGGTTCATCGATGTCGCCGTCGCCATCGCCACCACCTATGAGGCGCCCTACCTCGCCATCGGCGGCGAAGTGAACCGCCTCTGGGAATCCTCCCCCGTCGACTTCGGGGCCTTCGTCGACCTCTACCGCGAAACCTACGACGCCGTGAAGGCCGCCCGTCCCGAGACCATGGTCTTCACGATCTTTCAACTCGAGTTCATGAAGGGCGAAGGCTTCCTCAGCGGCCACGCCGCCAACCGCGAACCGCAATGGGACCTCGTCGACGAGTTCGAAGGCAAACTCGACCTCATCGGCTTCACCACCTACCCCTTCTTCGACTTCCACTCCCCCGCCGATATCCCCGCGGACTACTACACCCAGCTTGCCGATCGCTTCGATATCCCCATCGCCTTCACCGAGATCGGCTGGCCCTCGGCCCCGCTCTCCTCCGCCCCCGATTCCCCGTATGGCGGTTCACCCGAAGAACAGGTCGACTTCATCGAACGCCTCCCCGGCCTCTGGGCCGGACTCGAGGTAGCTCTCGCCCTCTGGGCATTCCCCAACGACGTCGGTCCGTCCGCCGGCCCCGCCTTCGAAACAGTCGCCCTCCGCGACTCCACCGGCGACCCGAAGCCCGCCCTCGCCGCCTGGCAATCCCTCGCCGCGATCGACTAACGCCCGCGCCGGGCCAGCTAGGCGGCAGTCGCCTACAATGTTGGCGAGACGACCACCATGAGGTTTAGCAAGCTCCCCCGTCCCACACTCATCGCTGTCGCGCTTTTGCTTCTTGCAGCGTCCGGTGTCGCTTCCGCGTTGCTCTTCTTCCGTCCCGGCGGGCCGCCAGACCCGCGGTACGTGACCGATTTCCGGTCCGGTGAACCTGTGGAGGTCGCCCTGGAGCAGGCGCTGCTGGAATTGGAGGAGGCGCTCGGCTTCCGCCCCGCTATCGCGGAAGAGCTGCCCCTCCAGGAACTCGTCCTGCTCGCTGTTGCAGCCCACCCGGGTTTTGATGGTTCGGAGGATCGGTTCCGCTGTGCCATCTCCGACTACCTGGTTGGGGATTGGCGCTCCGGGGTGCTCAGGGTGATCGTGACCGTAACCGAGTGCTGGGAGTCGACCCTGGAACCGCCGGACGACCCGGTGGCAGCGTTCGAGCTTGGCTCCGGTGTTGTCGCCTACGTGCAGTGGTTCGACGTGAGAGGTGGCGAGTACTGGTACAGCGTGTTGGTGCCTGCGGGCCGAGGCATCCACGTGGTCGTCAAAGGATCCGAGGCGCCGGAGCCAGCAGACATGCTCCCCATGCTGTCCGACCTCGTTCGTCGTTCACGCTAGGCCCGGCGAGCCTCAGCCCCCAGGTCCCGCTCGAACTCCCCCCGCGCCAGCTCCCCCAACCTCCGGGGCAGCCGCCCTGAACCCCTCACCAGCGGCCCGAACCGCCACGCCACCGCCTCCTCGAACACCTCCGCAGTCTCCGCCGGCACC
>CAYPAZ010000120.1:0-6964 GCA_964408835.1 uncultured Anaerolineaceae bacterium | reverse complement strand
ATCGCTTGCGCTACCGGGTCGAGGCATACTTCCCCTGTGAGCCGGGCTACGACACGGAGTTCGAAGCTCACGAGATTAGGGACTCGGAGCTGAACTTCGAGACGGCTGGGCCGATCCTCGTCCAGAACGTGTGCGCCGATGGCACGGTGAGACGGGTGCGGGGCTCAGAAGGCAACCGCCGGTACTTCGTCCAGACCGCGCCTTTCGTCCTTGCCGACGCCCCGGCTTCGAGGCTTGAACTCCTCGACTTCGAGGGGTACCCGGCGGTTCTCGAGAGCTCCGAGTTCGAACGCGTCGAACGGTGGGGAGCGTTCGGTACCTGGCGCCTGTGGATCCTCGAACGGCCTTCGGCCGATGACTCGCCGGGAATCCTGGTCGACGTTGAGGGTTCGTCACGAGCGGAGGCCGAGGCCAACGCCAGGGCGGTCCTGGAAGGACGGTGAGCCGAGCCACTTCGGCGCCGAGTTAACTGAACGGGGCCATGCCGCTGAGCGTTTCGTGGGTTCCGGGAGCGGTTGAGGCTTCGTCGCGGGTCCAGGTGCTATCAGTGAGGCGCCAGCCCTGGCGGTCGTCAGCGAGGAGAATGTCGAGCACCATCGCGAGGTGCTGCTTGAGGTCGGGCTGGCGGACGGGCGCCACGACTTCGATGCGTTCATCGAGGTTTCGCTTCATGAGGTCGGCACTGCCGATGAAATACTCTGGGTTGCCGCCGTTCTCGAACATGTAGATGCGGGAGTGTTCGAGGAAACGGCCGATAACGCTGACGACGCGGACGTTCTCGCTCAACCCCGGGATGCCCGGCCTCAGGCGGCAGATCCCCCGGATGATGAGATCGACTCTGACCCCCGCCCGGGAAGCCTCGTAGAGAAGGCGCGTGAACTCCCTGTCTTCCAGGGCGTTCATCTTGAACACGAGGCGCGCGGGTTTGCCGGCTTTGGCGGCGTCAATCTCGCGCCGGATGCGCCACTCGATCTCGGAGCGCAGGCTGGTCGGCGCCAGGAGCAGCTCACGGCTATCGAGCCCGGCGGTCAGGCCGGTGAGGCTGTTGAACACATTCACCAGGTCGGCGCCGATGGCACGGTCGGCGGTGAAGAGACCGAGATCTGTGTACGTCCTGGCCGTCCGGGAGTTGTAGTTGCCGGTGGAGATGTGGGCGTAGAGGGTGACGCCGTCTGGCTCTTCGCGGACGACAAGGGAGATCTTGCTGTGGATCTTGAGGTTCGGCTGCCCGTAGGCGACGTGGACCCCGGCATCTTCGAGCTTGCGCGCCCATTCGATGTTGTTTGCTTCGTCGAAGCGCGCCGTGAGTTCCACGAGCACCGCCACCTGCTTCCCCTTGCCGGCGGCCTCAATGAGCGACTGGAGGATGGGTGAATCGGGGGACGTGCGATAGAGAGTCTGTTTTATGGCAAGTACCAAGGGGTCGTCGGCGGCCTCGTCGACGAACCGGGCGACGGTGGCGTCGAAGGACTCGTAGGGGTGATGGACGAGGAGGTCACGCTCGCGGATGGCGGCGAACATCGTCGGGGCGTCGGTCATGGCGCCGAAGACCGAGGGAACAGCCGGGGTGATGGGCTCGTCCCGCAGGGCCGGCAGTTCGAGCGCTGCAAGCTGGAACAGGTCCACGAGGCCCAGCGGCCCACGTGAGGTGTAGACATCGGGGTGTTCGAGCTCCAGTTCTTCCAGCAAGAGCCCCAGCCGCCCTTCCGGGAGGCCCGAACTGACCTCGAGGGTCACCGCTTCCGCCAACCGCCGGCGGCGGAGCTCACTCTCGATCAGTTCAAGAAGGTCGTCGGCCTCTTCGCCGGGGCTCCCGGTTTCCGCGCTCCGGATCACGCGCAGCACGTGCCACGTCCCGAGCTCCATCCCGGGGAACAGGCGGTCCAGGTGTGCCGCGATGACTTCTTCGGCGAGCACGAACCTGAGGTCGCCGGCGTCGATGAACCGTGGCCGGTTCTGTGGGACCTTGATGCGCGCGAAGCGGTCCTGGCCCGTGCCCGGGTTCCGCACGTCGAGCGCGATCGACAGGCTCCCGCTGGAGATGAATGGGAAGGGATGGGCCGGGTCGACCACAAGGGGGGTCAGCACCGGGTAGATGGCTTCATCGAAGTAAGCGGAAAGGCGGTCACGGGTCGGTCCGTCGAGTTCGCGGTAGCGGACGATGCGGATTCCGTGCTCGGCCATCTCAGGGAGGAGCGCGCCCGCAAGTGTGCTGTCCATCTCCGACCGCAGACGGTTACAGCGCTGAACGACGAGTTCCAGCTGTTCGGCCATCGTGAGTCCGTCCACGGTCCGCTGCCGGGGGTCAGCGGCAAGGGTCCGCTTGAGCCAGCCAACGCGCTTGGCGAGGAACTCGTCGAGGTTCGAGGCCGTGATCGCCACGAACTTCACCCGCTCCAGCAACGGGTTCCTTGTGTCGCGGGCCTCGGCGAAGACGCGCTCGTTGAACTCCAGCCAGCTGAGCTCGCGGTTCAGGTAGAGGGAGGGGTCGTCGAGGTCGGAGAAAGGCGCCGAGGCTACCTCAGGCTCCACGTGTTGGTCTCCACTGTGATAGCTCGTACTTCACGGCCCGGCATGGAGTTCTGTCAACCCACTTCGGCGGCCCCAACGCAGCCTACGCGGACGAGGTTAATCGGCGATGAACGGATCGTTCATGGCCGGATGACCGTGCCTCCGGAGCTGCCGAGGGCCCCGGGTTGGCGGCCGTCCGCGATGCGCGAGCGCACGCCAAGTGCTGCTGCGTGGAGACACGCTTCGAGCTTCGGGATCATGCCGCCAGCCGCAACGCCCGAAGCGATCAGTTCGCGCGCTTCCGCGGGCGAAAGTTCGGCGATGGGTTCACCGTTGGGGCCCATCACGCCGCCGACGTCTGTGAGAAACACCAGTTCCCGGGCATCAACGGCGGCGGCCACGTTACCCGCTACGGTGTCGGCGTTGACGTTCACCAGCTGGTCGGAGCGATCGCCGGGGACGAATCCGATGGGCCCGATCACGGGAATGAACCCGGCTGCGCGAAGTGCCATCACCAGAGCCGAGTCCACACGGACAGGCTCCCCCACAAAGCCGAACTGGGGGTCGGCGAGCTTGCACTCGAGGAGTCGGCCGTCGGCCCCACAGAGTCCGACCGCAGGCGCTCCAGCAGCGTTGATCGCGGCGACGATCGTCTTGTTCACGAGGCCGGCGAAGACCGCCACGACAACCGGCAGCGCGGCCTCATCCGTGACTCTGAGTCCGCGCTCGAACCGGGACGGGATCCCCATCCGCTCGAGCCAACGGCCCGCCTCCGCACCGCCGCCGTGGATGACAACGGGGACATCTCCGGCCGTGGCCATCGCCGCGAGGTCGGTGAAGGTGGTGTCCGTGGAGCCGAGGGTGCTACCGCCGATCTTCACGGAGAGGGGGGCGTTCACGTGGTGTACTCGGCGTTAATGCGGACGTACTCCTCGGTCAGGTCGCAGCCCCATCCCGTGAGCGTTACCTCACCTGCCCCGAGCTCGTACTCAATGGCCACGGTATCGGACTTCATCGCTTTCGAGAGCTCACCGGGGTCGAATTCGGTCGGCCGCTCCTGTGCGAACACGACCTGGCCGCAGAGGGAGACAGAAACGTCGGCCTCGCGGAACTCCACGCCCGATCGGCCGAGGCACGCAACCAGGCGCCCCCAGTTGGGATCGGCTCCGTAAACAGCGCTCTTCACGAGGTAGGACGTAGCAACCGTGTGGATGAGCTGCCGCGCATCGTCGTAGGAGGCAGCGGCCCGGACGGTGATCTCCATGAGCTTCGTTGCGCCCTCACCGTCGCGGGCGATTTCGCGGGCGAGGTAGGTGCAGAGACTATCGAGGGCGGCTGAGAATTCAGGCGCAAGCGCGCTCGTCTCGTCGATGATGTCGCCACCCGCATCCCCGTTGGCGAGCAGAAGTACGGTGTCGCTCGGGCTGGTGTCGCCGTCGATCGAGACAACGTTGAAGGAGTAATCAACGGCGCGCCGAAGCTCGGACTCCAGAAACGCGGGCGCGATCGGCGCATCAGTGGTCAGGAAGGCGAGCATCGTGGCCATGTTCGGGTGAATCATCCCCGCGCCTTTCGCGCAGCCGCCGAGCAGGTAGGGCCCGAATCGGACCGAGCCGCGCTTGGGATGTGTGTCGGTAGTCGTGATCGCCTGTGCGAAGCCAGCGCCCCCCAACGCAGAGAGCTCAACACGCTCGATCCCGTCGCGGACGAGATCCATCGGGAGATAGGGCCCGATGACGCCGGTGCTGCACACCACCACATTACCCGCCGGAACTCCCAACCGGGCCCCGAGGAGCTCGCTGATCTCCCGCGCATCGGCGATGCCACGCTCCCCGGTGCTGGAGTTCGCGATGCCACTGTTCACGAAGGTTGCCTGGGCTTTGTGGTCGGCGAGGTGCGCGCGGTTGACGTGGATGGAGGCGGAATGGAGCCGGTTGCGGGTGAAGACCGCGGCCGCGTTGCAGACCGAAGATGAAGCCAGGACGCCGACGTCGAGCCGGTCGTCCCCATACGTCTTGATGCCGGTGTAGACGGCCCCGGCCATGAAGCCAAGCGGCGAAGTGACCGAGCCTTCCGGGTCCACGTCGAGGGTCATGGGAAGACCGCCGGAGTGGCCAATCCGGCATCTTGCTGCAGCCCGAGCATGAGATTCATGTTCTCCACCGCCTGCCCTGCAGCGCCCTTCATCAGGTTGTCCAGAACGCCGATCGCCACCAGCGTCCCGTTGCGCTCATCGATGGTCGGGTAAACCAGACACATGTTGTTGCCGAGCGTGTGCTTGGTGTGGGGCGGCGAATCGACCAGCCGGGTGAAGGGAGCATCGGCGTAGAACTCCTGATAGAGCGCACGAAGCTCGGAACGGGTAACCGGGCGAGCCAGTGGCGCGTAACAGGTCGCATGGATGCCCCGCGTCATGGGGACAAGGTGTGGCACGAAGGTGAGCTTCGGAGGCGGCGCCTCGCGGAGAGCCGCCAGCGCCTGCACCATCTCCGGCTGGTGGTTGTGACCTTCGACCTTGTAGGCGCTGACGTCCTCGTTGACCTCGGCGTAGCTGAAGCCACCCCCTGACCCACGTCCTGCCCCTGAAATGCCCGACTTTGCGTCGACCACGATGCGGTCGCCGGTCAGCCCTGCCTGTACGGCCGGGGCGAGTGCGAGGATGGCGGCGGCCGGGTAGCACCCCGGGTTCGCCACGAGCTTCGCGCTTCGGATTGCCTCCGCGTTGAGTTCGGGGAGCCCGTACACCGAGCGCTCCAGGAGGTCGGGGGCCGGATGGGGCTTGCCGAACCACTCCAGGAACGCAGCGGCGTCCTTGAGGCGGAAATCAGCGGCGATGTCTATGACTGGCACGCCGGCACGCACGAAGGGTTCGCAGGCGACGGCGCTTTCGGCGGTCGGGAGGGCAGACATCACGATGTCCACGTCCCCTGTGATTTCGGAGGAGATGGGGAAGTCGCCGTAGATGCCCAGGCTTGGGAAGGCCTCCCCAAGCCGCTGGCCCGCGAGCGAGCGCCCGGTGGCTACCGCGAGCTGGGCCGCGGGATGTGACCAGAGCAGGCGAGCCGCTTCGATGCCCGCAAAGCCGGTTACGTTAATGATGCCCACTCGGACCGTCATGGCTTCATTGTGGGCAGCCCTTCTGCTGGAATCCAGCACTCCCGTGCGGCTAGCCGAAGCGGCCCGTACAGTAGCCTCAATGGCTGACCTGGAGCTGGCATTCATCGGGAGCGGCAATGCGTTCGCTCCAGGGGGGCTCTGCTGGAACGGTTTCGTGGCAAATGGCCGCGTACTGTTCGAGGCGCCTCCTAGCGCCCTGATGGCCCTCAACCGCCTCGAAGTGGACCCCAACGCCCTCGAGACCGTGGTCATCTCCCACCACCACGGCGACCACTTCCTTGGTCTGCCGTTCCTCCTCCTCCACTGGAAGTACCGGAACCGAAGCCGGCCCGTGACCATCGTCGGACCGAAGAAGACGCGCGAGACGGCCCTTGAGATCGCGAATCTGGTCTACCCTGGCGTGTTCGATGTGGACTACCAGGTCAACTGGGTCGAAGCCGAGCCGGGAAGGGCCATCGTGGCCCCTTGCGTCGATCTCGAGCCCGTGGAGGTCTGTCACGACGAGCGGCTCTCCGCGTGCCTCGGGTTCCTGGCGAAGATCGACGGCGCGACGATGGGGTACACGGGTGACAGCGCGATGTGCGACGGTGTCATGGACCTCGCCCGCAAGAGCCGGGTACTCGTGTCCGAGTGCGCGAGTTATGACGATCCGATCCCGATCCACATGAATCTCGTCACCGATATCCCCATCGTCCGCGGGGCGATGGCCGAGAACGCCAGCCTGATCCTCACCCACCTTGAGCCGCGCGTGGACGGGGGCGGGCTTCCCAGGACCATCGTGGCGGAGGACTTCGCCCGCTATCACTTCGACGCATAGCGGGCCGGCCGGCACCCCATTAGGATGCTGGTGACGAAGGGGGTACGCGCTTGAGCCACCCACTCAGGGGCGCTTCGGCGATCACCGGGCTCGGTATGACGCCGATGGGCCGTATCTACGGCAAGTCGACCATGGAGCTTGCAGCGGATGCCGTGCGGTCAGCGATCACGGACGCGGGTCTCCAGAAAGAGCAGATCGACGGTCTGCTGATCAACCCGGGAATCACTGGGTTCACCGGCGGCGGGATTAGCCTTGGGTTGCAGAACTACCTCGGTATGACGGACCTGCGGCTCTTGAACCACATGAACGCCGCGGGTTCGACCGCAGCCCAGATGATCCAGTACGCAACGATGGCGATCCACGCCGGGATGGCCCGGCATGTGGTCTGCGTGTTCGCAGATGCGCCGCTGCGGGAGGGCACGTCCTCCGGAGCGGCGTACGGCGGCGCCTCGCGGCAGCCGGGACGGCCGAAGGGCATGGCGGGGCTCTATCCCGCCGCCGGCTACTTCGGGGCCGAGC
>CAYPAZ010000119.1:0-7006 GCA_964408835.1 uncultured Anaerolineaceae bacterium | reverse complement strand
CGCGGGCGGCTGCGAGGTCGGCGTAGGAGTCGCGGCGGCGCGGCATGGCGCCATAGTACTCCGCGACAAGGCAGCGAAAGCTGGAACTCAGCCAGCCGTGGAAGACCCCATCTCGCGCTCGGGGGGAGGGGCGGAGGTTTCCTGCCAGCCGACCATCCATATGCGCGTCGGCTCGCTGAAGCCCTTGAGGGTGCGCTCGCCGCGGTCGTCGAAGGCGAACCCCTTCCCAGACGCCAGCTGGCGGACGACATCGGATACGAGCACCTGGCCGCCGTCGGCCTGGCCGCAGACTCTGCTGGCTACGATAACCGTACGCCCGAAGAAGTCGTTATCTTCCGGGATTGGTTCGCCAGCATCGATACCGACGCGGAGGCGGACTCCTTCGGGCATGCCTGCCTCCCGGATTCGGCGCTGGAGCGCGACCGCGCAGGCGACGGCTCGCTGGGCGCTAGTGAACCATGCGAGGAAGGAATCGCCGGCGGTTTTGAATTCGTGGCCGCTGTATTCATCGAGGCACTGGCGGGTGATGCGCTCGTGTTCGCGGAGGAAGGCGCGGCCGGGTTCGTCGCCCAGATGGTCCATCATCGCCGTGCTGTTTTCGAGGTCGGTGCATAAGACGGCGAGGATGCCGGTTTCCGGCAGGTTGGCGGGGCGCACGGCCGGGCGCGAGCCATCGGCGAGGAACTCCAGCACCGCGTCGAGGACGGTGTCCTGGTCACCGAAGTGGGGGTAGATCGACTCGCCATCCAGCACGGCGAGGCTGGCGTTGGGAATGCTGGCGGCGATCTCCCGGGAGAACTCAAGGGTGAGAAATGAGACATCGCGGCGGTGAAGGACGAGGGTGGGCGCAGCGATCGAGGACAGGAGGCTGCTCGTGTCGGTGCCGAGGGCCTGCTGAGACTGACGCGCGTAGACGTCACGCGAGATGGAGTCCCGGGCGAGAGCCGCTACCTCTGTGACCCGGCCCGCAGGCAGGCCGGTAGAGATGCGGAGGACGTATTCGGTGTAGGTCTTCCAGTCGGTCTCGAAGAGGTGACGCACCGCGGAGTGTCCGGCGGTGCTCTGCATGGCGACGGCCTGGGCGTAGGGGCACCAGAGCACGAGACGATCGACGCGCCCGGGGTTGTTGGCGGCGAACGAGATAGCGCTGGGCGTGCGCCGATAGCCGCTGAAGAGGTGGAACTTGTCCAGCGCGAGGGCTTCAGCTACGGCGTCAAGGGCGACCTGCGCGGTGGTGAAGGAAACGTCCTCAACGTCGCGGGAGGAGAGGCCGACGCCGGGGGGATCCCAGGTGACGACGGTATGTTGGTTAGCGAGGGCGGTGTACCACGACGCGAGCTCAGGGATCTGCCACTGCTTGTCGAGTGCGATGGGCATGTCGGGCATATGGAGCAATGGTGGCCCCGACCCGAGAGTCCAGTAGGCAACTGTGGCGCCATCGGCAAGGCGGGTGTAGCGAATAGGGGGTGGCATGCGACTACCTGAGGCTGGCGGAGTATAGACGATGGAGCCACAGAGCACCGGGGCTGAGAGGCGTTGGGCTGCGATAATCCGGCCGGTGGACGTTGAGATACGGACGAGGACGCGCCCGCAGGCGCTGGCAGAGTGCCGGTGGCGGTTCCCGGACCCGCGGCTGGCCGGGCCCGATGGTCTGGTGGCCGTGGGCGGCGACTTCGCGCCGGAGACGATCGTCGAGGGATACCGGCGCGGGATCTTCCCGTGGCCGCACGGAGACGAGGAGTATCTGTGGTTTTCTCCGGACCCGCGGGCGATCTTGCCGGTGGGTGGGCTGCATGTGGCGAGGCGGCTGGAGCGAGTGCTGCGCGGAGGACGTTTCCGGGTGACGATGGACGCGGCGTTCCGGGAGGTGGTGGAGGGGTGCGCGAAGCGGCCGGCGCGCGAGGGGACGTGGATCACCCCTGCCTACATGGAGGGTTACTCTGCGCTACATGAACTGGGCTGGGCACACAGCTTTGAGTCATGGACGGAGGCAGGGGACCTGGGGGGAGGGGTGTATGGGGTGGCCGTGGGGGGGTTGTTCGGGGCCGAATCGATGTTCCACCGGGTGACCGACGCCTCGAAGGTGGCGCTGGCCGGGATGATGTCGCAGGCGGAGCGGGCGGGGATGAAGCTCGTCGATATCCAGGTGCTGACGCCGCACACGGCGGGCCTCGGCGGAGTGGAAATATCGCGGGAGGAGTACCTGACCAGGCTGGTGGAGGCAGTGGAGGCGCGTGCCTGGCTCGCAGCAGGTGGTGATGCCGCGGCGGAATGGGTGACGGAGTGACGCGATCTTGGACGGGGGCTGGGTGGCTGCGGTAGCGTTCTGCGCATGTCGACGTACGAGATTCTGCTTACGCCCGGAGATGGCATCGGCCCTGAGGTGATGGAAGAGGCGCTGAAGGTGCTCGAACGCATCTCGCGGAGGTTCCACCACGAGTTCCAGTACAGTACTGAGACAATCGGTGGCGCGGCGATCGACAGGTTCGGCACGGCGTTGCGGGACGAGACGCTGGCGGCGGCGAAGCGGTCCCGGGCGGTACTGTTCGGGGCCGTGGGCGGGCCGAAGTGGGACGATCCAAAGGCGAAGGTGCGCCCGGAGCAGGCGATCCTCGGATTGCGCAAGGGACTTGGGCTGTTCGCGAACCTGCGGCCGGTGCGGATCAACCCCTTGCTGGTGGGGGACAGCACGCTGAAGCCGGAGGTGCTCGAAGGGACGGATATGGTGGTCATCCGCGAACTGACGGGTGGAATCTACTTCGGGCGACCGCAGAAACGGTGGGTGAACTCGCGGGGGCGGCAGGCGGTGGACACGCTCCGCTATAGCGAGAGGGAGGTTGTCCGCATCCTGCACGTGGCCTTCCAGCTGGCGCGGCAACGGAGGAAGAAGGTGACGAGCGTGGACAAGGCGAACATCCTGGACACGTCGCGGATGTGGCGGGAGATCGCGACGGAGGTGGGCCGAGACTACCCGGACGTGCAGCTTGAGCACATCCTGGTCGACGCCTGCGCGATGTATCTCCTGCGACGACCGGCCGACTTCGACGTAATCGTGACGGAGAACATGTTCGGCGACATCCTGACGGACGAGGCGGCGATGCTGGCGGGGTCGATGGGGATGATGCCTTCCGCGAGCCTGGGGAAGCGGCGGAGGGACGGCACTGGCATGGGGCTGTACGAGCCGATCCACGGGAGCGCGCCGGACATCGCGGGGCAGAAGAAGGCGAACCCGCTCGCGATGATCCTGAGTGCGGCGATGATGCTGCGCCTCTCGCTGGGGTTAGAGGATGAGGCGGCAGCGGTTGAGGCTGCGGTGGACCGGGCGCTGGAAGCTGGATACCGGACGCCGGACATCACGGGCGCGGGGGCGCGGGTGACAGACACGGCGCGGATGGGGACGGTGGTGGCCGACTTCGTGGAGTAGAGGGGCGAGGGATGCGGGCGGGGTGATGTGAGCTATAGGGTGGAGGCCCGCAACCGTCGTTCCGGAGGATGGTAGAATCCGGCGGCTGTATACAACTGCGACGGCTTCCGAGGAGGCCGAGGACTGAATGAATCTACCGACGGAGCTAACCCATGACTGAAATTGCCCGCGGACTCGAGGGGATCAACGTAACCGCCACGAAGCTCTGCCGCATCGACGGACAAAGGGGCGAGCTGGTGTACGGCGGCTACGACATCTACGAGCTGGCCGAGAAGTCGACATTCGAGGAGGTCTGCTTCCTGCTCTGGAACCTGCGACTGCCGAACCAGGTGGAGCTGGAGAAGTTGCAGGCGCAGTTGCGTGCCGAAAGGCAGCTTTCGGACCTCAACGGGAGGATCCTGAAGGAGATCGTGGGCCAGATCCGGCCGATGCGGGCGCTGGAGATCGCCGTGATTATCGCGGGGGCGCTGGACGCACAGTCTAGCGACCTGACTGGCGACCAGCTTCGGAAGACCGCTGCGCGGCTGGCAGCGAGGATGCCGACGGCGCTCGCGGCGTATCACCGGCGGCGGCAGGGGTTGGAGCCGATCGCACCGAGGGACGACCTCGGGCACTCAGCGAACTTCCTCTACATGCTGAACGGGGAGGAGCCGGAGGAACTTGCGGCGCGAGTGTTCGACGTGGCCATGATCCTGCACGCCGAGCACGAGATGAACGCCTCGACGTTCGCGGCGATTGTGACGGCTTCGACGCTGAGCGATATGTACTCGGCCATCGCTTCGGCGATCGGGACGCTGAAAGGTCCGTTGCACGGTGGGGCGAACGAAGCGGTGTACAAGATCCTCGAGGAGATCGGGGCACCGGAAAACATCCCGGCGCACGTGGATGCGATGCTGGAGCGAGGGGAGCGGATGATGGGCATCGGGCACCGCGTGTACAAGACGACGGATCCCCGGGCGATCATCCTTGAGCGACTCGGGGCGCAGGTGGCGCAGCGTTCGCCGGACCGGAAGTACTTCGACATGTCGCTGGAGCTGCGGGACTACCTGGCGAAGAAGCTCGAGGGCCGGCCGCTGTACCCCAACGTCGACTTCTTCAGCGCGTCGGTCTACAAGATGCTGGGCATCCCAAGCGACCTCTACACGCCGATCTTCGCGATGTCACGAATCGCAGGCTGGACGGCGCACCTGCTGGAGCAGTACGCGGACAACCGGCTGGTGCGGCCGAACGCGCTGTACGAGGGCGCGGCGAACCAGAAGTACGTTGCGATCGGCGAGCGACGGGGGTAGGAAGGGCGCGGGTCTCAGCTTTCCTGCCGACGGAGTTCGGTGGCGGCCTCTTCGCCCTCTGATTCCGCTAGTTCGCGGTCGCGGGCTTCCTGCTCTTCGCGCTGCTCGCGCTCTTCCGGGGTTTCAGAGATGAGGGCGCCGTGCTCGTCGACCTCAAACGAGGCGTCACGGGGGGAGCCGGCAACTGCGTAGGTGTTGCCGCCGAGGTAGGTGAGCGGACTGAGATCGGGGTCTTCGAGCTTCCATGTGCCGGCGTAGGCTTCGTCGAGGGCCTGGACCTTCTCTACCCGGCCGACGAACAGGGTGTGGTCGCCAATGCGGAGCACGTCTTCCGCGCCGCATTCGATCCAGGCGAGACAGCCTTCGATGAGCGGGGCTTCGACGCGGAGGCCGCGGAAGAGTTCGAGACCGGCGGACTCGAGCTTGTTGTTCTGGAGGCCGGACTGGCTGCCGAGGAAGGCTACGTGCTTCAGGAGCGAGGGGCCGGGGATGTTGATGACGAACTCTTCGCTGAACCGGATCATGTCGGCGGTATGGCGCTGGGGGTGGATGACGCACCCGACGAGCGGGGGCTCCATGGAGAGCGACGTGGTCCAGATCACCGGGGCGGCGTTAGTTATGTCGCGCCAAACGGTCGAAACGATGGCGACGGGGCCGGGATTCAGGAGGCGCCGGGCGTCGGCGGGGTCATAGAGGCGACGAACCACGGGACCTCCGGGCTTCGAGAAGCAGGATCCGATTGGGCGGCCAGGAGGCGCGGGGGCTAGCGGCCGTTGGCCTGGGCGCTGCGCCGGTGGCGGAGGTACTGCCAGTAGGACAGGAGGTCGGGCAGATCCTCGGGGTGCTTTTCGAGCTCGGTGATGAGGCGGGCGATATCGCTCTCCTTGACGTAGAGCATCTCGCCGTCATCGCCGAGGAAGTAGTGGAGGGGGCGATTGAGGATGCGGGCAACGTTGAGGAGCATATCGATGCCAACGGAGCGTTGCCCGGCTTCGTAGAGGCTGATAGCGCTCTGGGTGGTGTTGAGGGCGGTCGCGAGCTGGCCCTGGCTGAGCCCGGCATCACGCCGGGCGGCACGGATCCGGGTGCCGAGCATCGCGGAGACGGGGGCTTTGCCGTTCTGGGTTGTTGCCTTAGCCATGTTTGGATCTTCTCCCACACAAACGCCCGGCCGCTTCTGACCGGGCGGTATACGATTGTGCAATAGGGTACGACGCGGGGGCGTTGGGGTCAATGGGCAGGAGCTATGGCGTCGTCTCCGTGGCGCCGGAAGGCGGTTCGAAGGCCAGCAGAGGGCCGGGGATATCAACGGGGTGGTCGAGGCGGGTAACGACGGCGACGACATCAGAGACCGAGTCTGCGACCTCGTAGCGAAGGATGAGCATGGTTTCCTCGTCGACGAAGAGGCGGACCGTCCCGTGGGCGACTTCCGGGCCGGAGTCTGTGGCGGACCTACTGGCCGGGCGAGCCTCGACGATGGTGACCCGGCGTCCGAGGACGGTCTCGTAGCCGGCCGTGGCTACGGTGTCGAAGCGTCCGTCCTGGAGGTTGGCGATGAACGTCGCGAGGTCAGGGGTGTTGGTGGGGCCGAGGAGGACGGAGACTCCGGGAATTCCGACTCCCACGCTTCCATCGGGGGTTTCGGGGAGGGGGCCGCGGGTGTAGGTGTTCGCGGACTCTTCGTAGATCCACGCTGCTTCGCCATCGAAAACGATGAGGAAACCAGGCAGCTCCCAGCGGGCATGGGTGACATCGCGGTTCCACCAGCGAACGTGAGAAACGGTCGTGGATTCGGAGGCAACCGGCGTGGGGAGAGCGGTGCCGACGGTGGGTGAGCGGTCGACCACGGTGATCGTGGCCTCAAGGTAGAAGGGCGAGCCGGCGCCGGGCACGGGCTCGCTGTCGTCGTCGCCGCAGGCGAAAAGGAGGGCGACAACCAGGAGAACGATGGCGGGAAGGCTTCGACTCTTGATGGCTCCCATGATACCGCCCGAGGGGTGCCGGCGACGGTTCGCCTGCTCACCCGAGGGGTCCTGGCCCACCCAAGCATCAGGGCCGAGGTGGGTTCCGGACACCGCGAACAGCAAGCGTGAAGGCCGCGACGACGACGAAGACGGCACAGGCCCCGAGCCACCAAGCAGCGCTCCCTCCGCTCCGCGTCGCCGGAGGGGAGGGCGAGGCCGGGGCGGGTGCGTGTTGGGCGTCCTCAAAGGTACCGAGCCCGGCCTCGGGCGGCCCGGGTGTGTCCTGGGCGTCGTTGGTGCCGCCGGACTCGGGCGGTGCGGTGCCAAGG
>CAYPAZ010000118.1:0-7020 GCA_964408835.1 uncultured Anaerolineaceae bacterium | reverse complement strand
CGTCCGCGCCCTGTCATTGGCGGGCCTCCTCGTCGTCGTTGGCGCAGCGATCCTGAGCCTGCTGGTCCGGCCCCGCCGCCCGCGCCTCGACCAGGCATTCCTGGTCATGGCCGGCGTCGGCATCGCCCTCACCGCCGTCGCCACGGCCCTCAACTTCGCCACCATCCGCGACTCCTACTCATCCATCAGCGCCTGGCAAGCCCTCACCGACACCCGCATCGGCGTCGCCTGGCTGGTCAGGGCCGCCGCGGTAACCCTCGCTGTCCTGGCGCTCTGGCTCCTGAGCCGCCGCCCTCGCCTCGGCGCCATAACCCTCCTCGCCGTCGCGACCGTCTATGGCGCCGCGTACACCGCAACCAGCCACGCCGCGGCTGGCCAGGGCAGTGTTTGGGCCCAGGCGTTCGACTTCGTCCACCTCGCTACCGCCATCGCCTGGGTTGGGGCGGTCGCCGGTGTCGTGGTCCTCGCCCGTGAATCCGGCCGCAACGGGCCCTACCAGTCGCTTCTGCCGCGATTCTCCCTGCTCGCCTCCATCCTTGTCTTCACTCTCGTCGTCACCGGCTTCCTCAACTCCCTGGTCGAAGTCGATGCCGTCCGGCGTCTCACCGAGACCCGCTATGGCTGGACGCTCCTCGCCAAGTTCGCGCTCATCGTGCCGCTCCTCGGCGTTGCCGGTTGGAATGCCCTCCGTGGCCGCCATCGCCTCGCCCGCATGGCGCCCGGGGAACCCCGCGTCTTCATCGCGACCGCCGGCGTCGAAGTGCTGCTTGGCATCGCTGTGATCGCCGTCGCCGCGCTCCTTAGCCAGACCTCCCCCACCAAGACCGTGATCGATCAGCGCGAAGCCCGCGCGTTCGACCAGCAGAACCCCGCCGCTGACCTCACGGTCACGCTCCAGGTTGACCCCAACCGCACCGGCCTCAACACGTTCACCGTGACCCTCAACGACGAAACCGGCCAACCCGTCGCTGCAGAACGCGTCCGCCTCACGTTCCGCTATCAGGATGACCAGACGGTGGGCGCCTCAACCTTCGACCTGGCCCGCACGCGGCAGGACACCTTCGCCGGCCAGGGGGCTTACCTCACGCTCGAGGGCCAATGGCGCGTCGAAGTCAGCATCCGCCGCCCCGATGCCGACGATGCCGTCACCTTCTTCGATGTCCGGCCCGCCGGCGCACAGGTCAACCTCTTCGCCCGTGGCTCAGCCTGGGACAACCCCTCACCCTCCGCCAGCTGGAATGAGCTTGCCGGCATCATCGCGCTCGCAATCGGTCTCGCGCTGGTCATCTGGCGGGACCCCCTCACGCGTCTCGGCACACCGGTGACCTGGGGAACGAGCGTGGGCACGGTCGCTGGCTTCGGCTTGGGGACCCTGCTCCTGTTCGGCGTCCACGCCGACCCGCCCACCGCCGGCCTCCGCACCAACCCCATCTTCCCCGATCAGGACAGCATCAACCGCGGCCGCGCCATCTACGAAGCCAACTGCATCTCCTGCCACGGCATCACCGGTGTCCCGCCCCCCGGCCTCGACCTGAACCCCTACCCCCTGGACCTCACCGTCCACGTCCCCCAGCACTCAGACGGCCAGATCTTCCTGTACATCGATCAGGGCTTCCCCGGCACGGCCATGATCGGTTGGGGCGCAGAAGGCCACCTCACGGAGGAAGAGATCTGGCACGTCGTCAACTACCTCCGCACCCTCCGCCTCGTCGACCAGTAGTACCTGATGGTGCCCTGACCCGGCCGGTGCCCGTTCGACCTCCAACCTCAGGGGAGGGGTGACGTCCACCCCTCCCCCGGCCAACCGCGCCTTAGTGTCCCCCTCCTCCTCCCTCGATCCCCGCCTCGCGGTATAGGTACCCCCATACCGAGCTCGAGAAGTCGTGCTCCGAATCGTGCGCCCGCGCAGCCACGTCCCTGGCGGCTGCCATGTCCGGCTCCTCCGCATCGAGCACGTCCACCATCTCCGCAAAGATGGCCTCGAGCGCCGAGGCCTCCGCTCGCAGGTCCTCCGGCCACTCCGCAAGCGCCATCACAGCCTGGGCCTTTCGCGCCGCCGTCACCGCCCCGGCCGGGATCTCCCCGTCGACGTTGATCGAGTCGTCTATCCCGTGCAGGCCCAGCCCGTCGAGGAACGCGATCGCCGCGACCAGCCCTGCAGCGTCGGCCCCGTGGCCATCTCCGCTATCGTCGTCATCGTCGTCGCCGCACGCTGCGGCAACCAGGATCATGCTGGCCACCGCGACAGCGGCCGCAACCCCAAAGACCAGCCTTCTCAACTCAATTCTCCTTGCTGTCAGTTCGGATTTCGCCCGGGTCAGACAACAAGGATTCGCGGGGGAGGCGTTGGCGGGAACTCCTGCCATGGGCGAAGCGTCGCTCTCGCCACTACCGTCCGCGCCCCTGCCACGAACGGCGCGGCGAATGCGCACACCAGCGCCAGCAGCGCCAGCCCACTGAACCCGGTCAATGGCACGTTCGAACACGAAGCCGCGTCCCCATGGCAGTGCCGCGAGTGGTGCCCGTCGTCCCCCGGGGCGTGGGAATGGGCGTGGCTGTGGCTCCCTTCTACAACCATCCCGTGCGCCGCCGCCAACCACGGCTGCAGCCAGTGATCCGGCGCCACGACCGATGTCGCCACCGCCAGCAACATCAGCCCGGCGATTGTCCCTCGGTACTTGCGCGGTAGGCGCTCGACCATGCTCCCGGTCTCCCCCATCAGCCCGCCGTCTGCGAGTGGTACGTTCGCCCCGCGTGCACGTAGTTCCCTCACCACGATCCCCCGCCTCCACCACCGCCACCGCCGCCGCTCGAACCGCCCCCCGAGAATCCCGATCCCCCCGAGCTGCCCGGCGTGCTGCTGATCGCGCTTGAGACGCTGCTGCTCAGGCTGTTCATTGAGCTGCTGAACGCCGCGACCCGCAACGGACCGGAACCCGAATACCACGAGGTCGCCTCGTCCGGGATCCCCCCGAGCGCATCCAGTGCCTTCGCCCACTTGTCCACGCACCCGAACACCATCGCGTACGGCAAGTACCTCGCGAAGATGTTCTGCTCCTCGTTGAACTCCTGCAGTCGCTGCTCCGCTGTCGAAACGTACAGCTCGAACCCCAGCGTCCGCCGCAACGCCTCGCTTCCCGCGGCCGTCCGCCTCGCCATCGCCCGTGAAATCAGCAACAGCAGCAGACCCGCTACCGCCACCCCCAGCCCAAGCAGCGTCCGCCCGGTGAGATATCCCACACCAACCCCCCCAAGCACGCCCACCACAAGCACCACAGCTCCTATGCCCGCCCAGACCTGCCGCAGTCGCTCGGGGTGCATCGGGAACCAACCCTGGCGGGTCGCGTCCTTGTACAGGTCCTCCTTCACTTTGGCCACCGTCGTGTAAAAGGTGTTCTTCAGCTTCGAAACCTTCACCTTCTCGCGGTTGTTGAACAAGGCCGTGAGCACACGCCGCTCGTACGCCAGGAGGTGCTCATCCGCCGGTTTCGTGCGTGTGAACTCCCAGTCTCGGCTCCCGAACCACCCCTTCTTCGGGATCTCCGTGATGTGCAGATACCCCCGGCAGGCCAGGTCCACAATGGTCGACGTCACATCGAGGGTGTCCGCACGCTCGTCCAGCAACACCCCCATCTGCGCCGGCCGCAGCCCTTCGGGAGGCAGGTACTCCACCACGATCTCCTTGCGGGCGAACAGAGGTCGCTTCCGCTGCGTCGGGTCACCTGTCAGGTAGTGGATCGTCGTGTACGTCCGGTCCCGGCCGAACCGCCACCACACCATCCCAACCGCAAGCACCCCCAGCATCGATCCCAGCAGCGCCCCCCCTAACTCCAGCGCGTCCAGCGTGAAGAAGTCCTCGATCCCGAGTACGTTCTCGATGACCGGCGGCTGGACGGTCACCACGCCCGGCGCCCACCCCGCCACGATCGTCATCTCCTCGCCCGAGAACAGGAACCGGCTCGCGCGGTAGGTCGCTGTCCCGCCCGATGCGCCGTGCTCGCATCGTTGCCGTGACCCGGCCACCCCCTCGAAACACTCGGTCTCGATTTCCGTCCCCACCGGAAGCACGACGGTCACTTCGACCCTGTCGATTCGTGTGTCCCATCTGCCTATCACGTTCCAGAACAGCTCGTCGTGCGTCGGGAAGCTGTTCAGCGAACCCCTTACTGTGTACTCGATGCGATAGAGCTGCCGCCCCGTCACCGTCCGGTCCGGGTCCCCGATCCGGATCCGCGTCAGCGCCGCCTCCTTCTCCAGCCTCCATGGGACAGACGTCCCGTTCGCGGTCACCAGGTCCACCGCCACCGGGTACACCCTCTGCTTCCCCGATGGGCACACCTCGGTCCCTTCGCACTTGAAGTGCGTCTGCAGCTCCCGGAAGATCCCGCGCCTCTGCAGCGAGCCGAAGTCCACCACCCAGTCCTCCACCACAGCCAGGGTGCCATCGCTCCTCACCGTGATTTCGATCGTCGCTGAGTCGATAACGTAGCCGCCAACCTGCGCTGACCCGCTCCCGGGCAGAGCGACCGGCAGTAGCCCCGCCGCTAGCACCAGCCCGAGAAGGACGCTCCGGCCCATCACTCCCCTACGAAGTTCGGTTCACGTTTCTCGACGAACGCCCGCACCGCCTCCCGGCTGTCTACGGCCAACCCACCGAGCCGTTGCAGCAGCGCCTCCTGGTCCAGCACGGCTGGCAGCGGCGCCGTCTCGGCAAGGTTCAGGTTCGCCTTCATCCTCGCGTAGGTGGCAGTCGGCCCCGCCGCGAGCTTCCCGCAGAACGCAAGTCCTTCCTCCAACAGCTGGTCGTGAGGCACGACCTTGTTGGCGATGCCCAGCTCAAGCGCGCGCTGCGCGTCCAGCATCTCCGCCGTGAAGTACATCTCTCGCGCCCTCCCCGCACCCACCAGTCTCTGGAGGAAGTACGTCCCGCCGTAGTCGCCGCTCAGCGCGATGTTCCGAAACGCGGTGCCAAGCCGCGCCTGGTCGCTGAAAATCCGGATGTCGCAGGCCAGCGCGAGGCTCATCCCCGCCCCCACCGCGAATCCGTTGACCAGCGCGACCGTCGGCTTCCCCATCGTATGCAGCCGCAGGCTTGTATCGTTCTGCGACGCGCGGAGCCCGGCCACCCCCCGGTCCAGCACGCTCACCGGGTTGTCTGGCGTCGTCGGCTCGGCCGCCGGACCCTCCTGACGGTCGTTCCGCCGCTGCATCCCCTTCACGTCGCCACCCGCACAGAACGCTCGTCCGTTCCCGGTCAGCGCGACGCACCGCACCGCCCGGTCACGCTCACACTCCCCCAGATATTCCCCGAGGAGCGGCATCAGCTGACCCCCCATCGAGTTCATGCTCTCCGGCCGGTTCAACGTAATCAGCGCCACTCCATCAGGTCGCTTCTCGAACAGCACATCGGACATCGGGGCACCCTCCTGACGGGTATCTGAGCGCACCAGAGCCCCGGCCGCAACTGCTAGGGGATCTGGAGCACCTGCCCCACCTGTAGTGCGCAGTTCGCGTTCAGGCCGTTGAGCACCCTCAGGTCCTCCACAGCCACGTTGTAGCTCGCCGCAATCGCTGAACAAGTGTCCCCGCTCGCCACGGTGTAAGTCCGCCCGGAAGGCGCAGCCGTTGCCGTCGCCGCCGGCTGCGTCGGGGCCGGGCCGGTGCCGCCCGGGATCACCACCGCCTCCCCCACCCGGAGGTTCGTGCAGTTCTCGTTGATGCCCGGGTTTGCCGCTCGAAGCTCGGGCACCGTGATGTGATACAGCGATGCGACCGCCCCGCACGTGTCCCCCGACACCACCGTGTGGAATCGCTGCGAAGGCGTGGGGCTCGTCTCGGGCAGCCCGGTCGCTGTCCCTGCCGGCAGCACGACGTTGTCACCGCGAATCTCATACTTCGGCGCGTCTCCGATCGGCGTTGAAGTTGGCACTCGGCCCGGGTCGGTCACCTGTTCGCCCAGTCCCTGGGGGTCATCGCCAGAGCCGCCGCAGGCACCAACCAGCGCCACAATCCCTGCCATCAACCCCAGTGCCGGTAGCCAGTCCCTTGCCTGTCGTCGCATCGGGATGATCATCCTATCCCGCGGCCACCCGGGCCAGTAACTCCGCGATCACCCCGTACGCCAACCGTCCCGCCAGGTCCAGCGCGTCCGGGTCGATGTTGTCGACCACGTCCCCCGGCGTGTGAATCACCGCCCAGTTCCCGGTGGTAAGGAACACCACCCGCACTCCCGCACGCTGGAAGCTCGCATGGTCGCTGCTCGAACCCTCCGCCACCAGTGAGGGCACCGCGTCGATCCCGAGGTCGTCCGCGATCGCAAGCGCCAGCTGCTGCATGTCCAGCCCGCCGATCACCTCCACCGAGCTCCCGATTCCGGTGACGTCCAGGTTCACCATGTACTGGGGCAACTGCTCCGCTGCCGTCAGCCGCGCCACCATGTCCCGGCTCCCGAAAAGCCCTGACTCCTCTCCTCCGAACGTCACGAAGCAGAGCCCCTCGTCCATCCCGTCCACCGCAAACGCCCGCGCAAGCTCAATCACGTTCGCTGTCCCACTGGCGTTGTCGTGCGCCCCGGGTGTCGCCGGCACTGTGTCATGGTGCCCCCCAACGATGACTTCGCAGACCGTGTCCTCGGTTGGTCGCGCCACCACATTCAGCCCCGTCCCCAGCACTACGCCAATCTCGACTGTCCCGCCGGCCTCCGCCTCGCTCAGCAGCACCTCTCCATCAACGTCCGAAACGCCTACCACCGGGATCTCGGCCTCCACACCCAGGTTTCCCGCGAAGATTCCCGGCTGATTGTTGATGATTACCAGTCCCACCGCCCCCGCCGCGAGGACATTCTCGTACTTCTCCCGGAACGTCAGCAGCCCCCGGTCGGCGATAGCTACCTTCCCCGCCAAGTCGACCCCCGCAAGGTCGGTCAGCGCAGCCAGCCCAACGAACACCCCGGGCCCCCCGGCCCCGTCCGACCTCGTCCCCTCCAGCGCCACCGCCTGTACTTCCTCGTCGCCCGCCTTC
>CAYPAZ010000117.1:0-7072 GCA_964408835.1 uncultured Anaerolineaceae bacterium | reverse complement strand
GATCATCGACTCCAACAAGGACCTCGGTCCTTCGCGGATCACCTTCAGGCCGGGTATTGCGTCGCGCATGCGGGCCACTTCTCCGGCATCCGCCCCGCCGTGGAGCTGGACGCAGGCCACGCCCATCTCGCGGCAGAGCGCCACAACCTCCTCGGCGCGCTGGAAGTAGGTGATCAGGACTGGCACGATGAAGGGCGGCAGCCGCCGGAAAATCCCCGCGGCCTTCGGGGCGTCGAGCCCGTTATGCGGCCCCGTTGGCAGCCCGATCGTGAGGCCGATGGCGTCGGCGCCTGCCCGCTCGACCGCAAGGGCGTCCTCGAGGTTCGAAATCCCCGCGATCTG
The DNA here is from genome assembly GCA_964408835.1 of uncultured Anaerolineaceae bacterium. Taxonomy (GTDB): domain Bacteria; phylum Chloroflexota; class Dehalococcoidia; order Tepidiformales; family Tepidiformaceae; genus CAYPAZ01. Next base: position 6,730 of record CAYPAZ010000117.1, on the reverse strand, counting down.
CACGCGCACCATGTGTCAGTATCGCCCGAGTAAAGGGATCGCGCGCACAGCGGGACGGCGCTTACTCACACGGCCGCCGACGATTACGCTGATCGGAAGCGATGCCTGCCGACCCGGACGCGGAACCTCCATCTATTACCCCGGTAGGGGTACCGAAGGGGCTTCCCACCACCTACCGGGTCACGCTCCCCCACGCTGGCATCATCCCCACAGCCCCCGGCCACTGGGAGGCGACAGAGTACGCCGAAGACCGGCGCGGGCTCCGCGGCGCGCTGCTCGGCCTGAAGGACACGCTTGTGGGGCGGGCGCTCTCGAACGTGCGCCTCGTCGAACAGCGGCTGAGCAAGAAGGTGGCGCTCGCCGTCTTCTCCTCCGATAACCTCTCTTCGACCGCGTACGCGAGCCAGGAGATCATCCTCGTTCTCGTGCTGGCCGGCACCGCCGCGCTCTACCTCAGCGTCTGGCTGAGCCTCGCAATCGCCGGCCTCCTGGCGATGGTCGCCATCTCCTACCGGCAGACGATCCGCGCCTACCCGGCGGGAGGCGGCGCCTACATCGTGGGGCACGACAACCTGGGGGTCGTCCCGGGGCTGGTGGCGGGCGCGGCCCTCCTCATCGACTACGTGCTGACGGTTTCGGTGAGCATCTCTGCCTCCGTTGAGGCGATCGTCTCCGCTGCGCCGGGCCTCCACGCCTACGCGGTTCCGGTGGCGGTCGGGATGGTGATGCTCATCGCTGTGGGGAACCTCCGCGGGGTTCGCGAATCCGGGACGATCTTCGCGATTCCCACTTACGGGTTCATCGCCATCCTCTCGGCCACCCTCGTGTTCGGCATGCTGAAGGTCTTCGCCAGCGACGAGCCGAACATCCTCGCGACGGGCGAACCGACGAAGGAGGTGACAGCAACCCACGCGCTGACCCTCTTCCTGGTGCTGCGCGCATTCGCGGCGGGGTGCACGGCTCTCACCGGCGTGGAGGCAATCTCCAACGGCGTGAGCGCATTCAAGGAGCCATCGGCGAAGAACGCGGTCCGCACGTTGACGGTCATGGTCGTGCTGCTCGGGGCGTTCTTCGTCGGTGTCACGTTGCTCGCGCGCCACTTCGGCATCGTCTACGAAGAGGGCGACCGCGAGACGGTGCTCTCCCAGGTTGGCAACGAGGTCTTCGGCCGGAATGCGGTGTACTACGCCCTGCAGGTGTTCACCGCGGCCATCCTCTTCCTGGCCGCGAACACCAGCTACGCGGACTTCCCGAGGCTGGGGGCGATCCTCTCTCGCGACGGCTACCTGCCTCGCTTCTTCCACCAGCGAGGCAACCGCCTCGTGTTCAGCTATGGCATCGCCGCGCTCACCGGCATGTCTATCCTGCTCATCGTCGCTTTCGGAGCCAGCACCACGCGGCTGATCCCCCTGTATGCCATGGGAGTGTTCCTCAGTTTCAGCATCTCGCAAGCCGGCATGGTCAGGCGGTGGTTGCGGCTCAGGGGCTCGGGCTGGAGGCGATCTGTAGCGATCAGTGGCCTCGGCGCCGTCCTCACGACTGTCGTGTTCTGCATCATCCTCATCACGAAGTTCGAAGCCGGGGGCTGGATGGTTGTGGTGACCCTGCCCTTGCTCGCCCTGTTGCTGTACCGCATTGGCGGCTACTACCGGCGGCTCAGACGGGAGACCCGCGTGCCTTCCGACGCAGTGTTCGACCTCCAGCCACGGGGGCCATCGCGTGTGCCGGCCCTCGTGCCGATCGAAGAGGTCAACCTTCCGACGCTGATCGCCCTCGGCGCGGCCTGCGAGCGATCGTCCTCGGTCCACGCGGTGCACGTCGAGTACGACCCTGAACACGCGCCGGGGCTCGTCGAACGCTGGGAACGCCAGTTCCCCGGCATTCCGCTTGTGGTCATCGACTCCCCTTACCGAACGGTGGCCGAGCCCCTGGCCTGGTACGTGCTCGACCGCGTGCGGGAGTGGCCAAACGAGGTGACCGTGGTCGTGCCCGTGGTTACGCCTCGCCGTCGCTGGCAGCGCCCGCTCGTGAACCAGAGCACCCGTCGCTTGCGGGCGCTGGTGCGGGGCCGGCGCGTGAACGTCGTGGACCAGGCGTTCCCGGTCGGGTAGTCAGCCGCGGGGCTGGAGGAGCATGACCGTCGTCTGCGTCGGGAGCTGGCTGCGGGTAACCTGGAGCTTGGGCTGGGGCTCGGTTTTCGCGCCGGTTTCCTTGACGAACCGGTCGATCGCCTCGAGGTCGAGGCTTTCCAGGTTCGTGCGGTAGTTCATCGGGACCGCGACCTTCGGCTCGACGCTCGTGACGACGTCGGCGGCGGCGGAGCTGGTCAGCGAGTTGAGCCCACCCACCGGGACGAGGAGAACATCGACCTCGCCCAGTTCCTGGAGCTCGGCGGCCGGCGGCGCCGCCGTGGGGAGGCCGAGGTGCACGATACGCATCCCATCGAGGTCGATCGTGAAAATGACATTGCGGGTGCCGTCGGACCGGGGGTTGGCGATGGCGCTCACGAGCACGCCCCCGACCTCGTACTCGCCAGGCGCGTCGAGGACGATGGGGTTGCCTGAGACCGCGTTCACAGCGCTGTATGCAGCATCATCGCGCCGGCTCAGCGTTACGATATCGGCCGCGGGCTTGCCCAGGTTGTAGCCGCTATCGCGCGGGCATGGATCGGTGACGATAGCGCCTTCGCGGCCGCGAAGGCGGAACGCGTTCCTTCCGAACCAGGTGATTTCCACGCATCCAGCGTAGCCCGGATGCCCGGTGCGCGAAAGAAAGCGCTAAGTCACCTGAGCAGTTAGCGCGTCAGGGCGCTATACCCGGCGCAGCGAGCGAAGTCATCGGCCCCATGTGCTCCGGCCCTGGCTGCCAGTTGAAGACAGCGACCTGGAGGCCGAGCTCCTGCAGAGTGTGGAACAGGCGCTCCAGGCGAGCTTCGACGTCGGGTCGAACGGCCACCGCCTCGACGTTCTCGGACCGCGATAGGGATTCCATCGTCTCTCCCCCTCCGGGAATGAGCGCCACCGGTGCACCCGGCCGGATAGCGCGTTTGTATTAAACATAACTTACACGACACGCGCCCAAAGTGCTTGAACTGCACATTACGGTCCCATTACGAATGGCGTTCCCGCCCCGCCTCCGAAAATCGTGGACGGACGCCCTATCCGGGGCGGCTGAACGGCGTGTGCGGCCGCACGGCGCCGGCCTCGCGCAGCTCCCCGAGCGTCAGAATGTGCCCCGAGTACTCGATGGGCTGCTGCGCCAGCCAGAGCACAGCGTCGGACATGATCACCGGGTCTTCGAAGTGCGAGTAGTCGCCTTCGCCAAGCGTCTCGGTGTAGCCCTCGCTCCAGATGGGGACTTCGATCCGGATGCAGTTCACGGCCACCTTGCCCTGCAGCTCGTGCGCGTGGCATTCGGTGAGCGATTCGAGCGCTGCCTTCGTCACCGTGTACCCCGCCCGCCCGAAATCGGGCGAGACAGAGGCTGCCGACGAGACATGAACGACGCGCCCTCCGCCGGCGGCCGCCATCCGCGGCGCGAAATAGTAGGAGAGGTAGAAAGGCCCGTTGAGGTTGACGTCCACCGCTAGCCGCCAGCGCTTCGTCGGCTCCTCCAACGACCAGCCGGTCGGCGCTACGGCGGCGTTGTTGACGAGCAGGTCGCACCGTCCCCACTCGTTGTAGACCTGTCCCGCGAGCCGGGCGACGGCTACTTCATCGCGGACGTCGAGCGCGGCGGGCATCGCCTGCCGCCCCTGTTCGCGCACGAGGGCCGCGGTCTCCTCGATGGTGCCCGGGAGCTTGCCGGGGCTGTCGCTGCTCGACCGCGCGACGCAGACGACGTTGTAGCCCGCGCCCGCCAGGTCAAGGCAGAGCTGCTTGCCGATCCCGCGGCTGGCGCCGGTAACAACAGCGACGGGACGTGCCATGGAGGGAAGGGTAGCAGGTGGGAGGGATGAAGGATGAGGAATGAGTAGGCGGCGGCGCACGCTTGTGCGCCGCCACCGGGACTCGCTTCGCCGGCCCTAGTTCAAGTTGAAGGGCGGGTACTCATCCACCAGGTTGAGCACGTAGCCGTACGCTCGCGCGTACCAGCGCAGGTAACCGCTAAGGAAGTTGTGGATGCCTCCCGGCACCGAGCCCGTGATCAGCGCCGCGATCCAGCCGATGACCACCAGCACGTAGGCGACGATGCCGAGTACGTACAAAACGATCAGGTGCGGGATGGCGAGTATCCAGCGCAGTGGCCAGAACGTCGTGACCTTGTTCCGGTTCTCCGAGCGCTCCTCCATCGGCACCCTGACGGGGTACGCGGCATCGTCGCTCAAGCTGAACGGCGGATACTTGTCGGTCAGCAGGTACATGTAGCCGTAGGTCCGGAGCGTCCAGCGGAAAGCTCCGAGGCTGAACCTCAGCAGACCGGCCGGGTACCCGCCGGTGATGAGGATGGCGATCCACGAAATCACGTAGATGACGAACGCGATCGTCATCACGATCGACACGGCGATCATGTGCGGGATCGCGAAGATGATCCGCAAGAGGACGCTTAACCGGTTTTGCGGTTGGGCGCCGTCGACCTCCAGCGCGATCGGATAGGTGGTTGCCGGTGGCGCTGCCACTGCCATGTACTCTCCCCCTCGGCCGCCCGGCTCGCGCGGGCGAAGCCGTTCCGAGCGCAATCTACAACAGTCCGATGCCGCTCGAAAAGAAAAATCTGTCCCGGCCGAAGGCCCCACATCAGGATCGCCCGGCCGCTAAACGAGGAGACCCGCCCCTCTCGAGACGATGGCGTCGGGGAGCGGCTAGTCTATCTGTAGTCACTTGCCGGAGGAGTGTGACCCATGTGAAACTGTGGCCTGGGATATCCGGGGGGAGGTAAGAACACATGGGCCGTTCCTACGAGCAAAAGTGTCCGATCGCCAAGACGCTGGAGATCATCGGCGACCGCTGGACGCTGCTGGTGGTGCGTGAGTTGCTCCTGCATGGGGAGCGGCGTTTCGCGGACCTGGAGCGCGGGTTGCCGGGGATAGCGCCGAACGTGCTCTCGGAGCGGCTGAAGGTGCTCGAGGACGCGGGGATGGTGCGGCGGGAGGTATACAGCCAGCGTCCGCTGCGGGCGAGCTACCACCTTACCGAGCAGGGACAGGATCTGACGATGGTGGCGGGGGCGCTGGCGGAGTTCGGTTCGCACCACCTGATGGAGGGGGCGCGGCTGACACACGCGGAGAGCGGGCACACGGTGGCGGTGGGGTACTTCTGCCCGGAATGCGGAGAGCGTGTGGGGCCGCGCGAGGTATGGGCCGAGATCGAGGGGGTCCGGGACCGGCGGCCTGTTTAGGGCACAGGGCGCAGGGCACAGGGAGTGGGTGACGCGGAAATGGTGAGCCGCGGTCGGGCGTGGGCTACGAATCGGCCAGACGGCGGAGGTTGGCGGGGAGGTCGGTGGGGATTTCGGCGACCGGGCGGGTGGCCTGGCAGGTGGTGATCTCGAAGATGTCGCCCCAGGCCGCTTCATAGTAGTCGGCGGGGCCCTCGTCGTCGGCCTCCCAGATGAGGATGGCCTGGGGCATGTCGACCGGAGCATTGACCCAGAATTCGCCGACGAGTGTGGCCTGTGGCGGGTGTTGGAAGGTCTTGCGGCGCTCGAACGCTTGCAGCCCCTCGAGGGGGCTCGTGCCGGGGCGGAACTTGAGGTAGGCGACGTAGAGCATGGGGCGAGGTTCTAGGTTCCAGGTTTTAGGTTCTAGGGGTGGATTCGGGAGCGCGAGTTAGAGCAGGTGTTGACGTTGGGGCCTTGTCAGACTCGCGAACGTGAGTCAGGACGGGCCCATAAGTTCGTATCGGGACCTGGTGGTTTGGCAGAAGTCCATGGATCTCGTTGAGTGGGTTTACTCGCTGACGGCGCAGTTTCCGAGACGGGAAAACTTCGCTCTAACCGCGCAGCTCCGGCGAGCCGTGGTTTCCATCCCCAGCAACATCGCCGAAGGCCACGCGCGCTCAACGCGTCGCGACTACGCCAGCTTCCTCGCAACGGCCCAGGGATCGCTAAGTGAGGCCGAGACACTCTTGACTCTCAGTGTTCGGCTTGGCTATGCGACGGAACCCGCGGTACAGCCGGTGTTCGCAATGATGGACGAGGTCGGAAGGATGCTTGGGTCGCTGCGCCGCCGCCTGGCGGCCGAACCCACGCGCCAGACCAACCGTCGCTGAAACCTCCAAGCACAGGCCGTGGAACCTAAACCCTAGAACCTAAAACCGTCCTGAGCCGCTCGATCTCTGACCAGGTGTAGCCGGCTGCGAGGAGGACTTCTTCGGTGTGCTGACCGAGCTCGGGGGCGGTGGGCGCGGGCGTGGCGGGCGTTTCGCTGAGGGCGATGGGGTTGCCTACCGCGCGGATGCGGCCCCATTCGGGGTGATCGTGCTCGACGAGGTAGCCGTTGGCGTAGGCCTGCTCGTACTCGGCGAGGGCGGGGTAGTCGTTCACCGGTGAGTAGCGCTGGTTCTCGGCGCGGAGGCGAGCGGACCAGTGGGCGTTCGTGCATGTCTCGAAGAGCGGCTCGAGGATGGCGAAGAGGTCGGGCTGGTGGCGGGAGCGGAGGGCACCCGTGGCGAAGCGAGGGTCGTGCTCGAGGTCGGGGCGTTCGATGGCGCGGATGAAGCCGGGCCATTCGCGGTCGCCGACGCCGGCAACGGCGAGATGGCCGTCCTTCGTGCGGAACACGCGGTAGAGG
>CAYPAZ010000116.1:0-7133 GCA_964408835.1 uncultured Anaerolineaceae bacterium | reverse complement strand
AAGGCCATCGACTCGATGATCCCCATCGGCCGCGGCCAGCGCGAGCTCATCATCGGTGACCGCTCCACCGGCAAGACCCAGATCGCCCTCGACACCATCATCAACCAGAAGGGTGGCGACCTGATCTGCATCTACGTCGCCATCGGGCAGAAGGCCGGCAAGGTCGCCCAGGTCGTCTCCCTCCTCGAAGAGGCCGGCGCCATGGACCACACCGTCGTTGTCGCCGCCAACGCCGCCGAGTCTGCCGCCCTCCAGTACATCGCCCCCTACACCGGCTGCTCCATCGGCGAAGAGATCATGGAGTCCGGCCGCGATGCCCTCATCGTCTACGACGACCTCAGCAAGCACGCCTGGGCCTACCGCCAGATCTCCCTCCTCCTCCGCCGGCCCCCCGGCCGCGAAGCCTATCCCGGCGACGTCTTCTATCTCCATAGCCGCCTCCTCGAGCGCGCAGCCAAGCTCGAAGCTGGTGGTTCCCTGACGGCGCTCCCCGTCATCGAGACGCAGGCCAACGACGTCTCTGCCTACATCCCCACCAACGTCATCTCCATCACCGATGGCCAGATCTATCTCGAAGCTGACCTGTTCAACGCCGGCGTCCGCCCGGCTATGAACGTCGGCATTTCCGTCAGCCGCGTCGGCTCCTCCGCCCAGACCAAGATCATGAAGGCGGTCTCCTCCGGCCTGAAAAACGACCACGCCCAGTTCCGCGAACTCCAGGCCTTCGCCCAGTTCGGCACAAGCGACCTCGATGCAGCCACCCGCCGCCAGCTCGAGCGAGGCATGCGCGTGAACGAAGTCCTCAAGCAGGGCGTCTTCGAACCGCTCAGCCTGGCCGAGGAGGTGGCTATCATCTTCGCCCTCACCCGCGGCCACCTCGATGACGTACCCGTCGCCAAGGTCCATGCCTTCGAGCAGGAACTTCGCAAATACCTCGCCAGCAGCCATCAGGACCTGGCCAAACAGATCAGTGAAAAGGGCGAGCTCACCCCGGAAATCGAGGGAAACCTCCGCTCTGCCATAGAGACCTTCAAGCAGACCGTCCCCTACTAGGACGTTAGCCCGGTGCGGTCCCCCGGGGCCCGCACACCACTCACCCACCGGGAAGAGAGCCGATGGCGACCATCCGACAACTCCGGCGCCGCATCACCAGCGTCAAGAACACGGCCAAGATCACGAACGCCCTCCAGCTGGTGGCCGCGTCCAAGATGCGCCGTGCCCAGGACCGTGCCGCCCAGGCTCACCCCTATGCGGAAAAGCTCCGCACCGTCATCGCCGGGCTCTCCACCGGCGCCCCCCCGGAAGCCCGCGCCCTCAGCCCCCTCCTCGCCGAACGTCCCGTCCAGAACATTGCGCTTCTCCACATCACCCCCGACCGTGGCCTCTGCGGCGGCCTCAACGCCAACGTTAACCGCAGCGGCGCCAGCTTCGTCGCCATGCAGCACGAGCCGGTCTCCGTCATCGCCGTCGGCAAGAAGGGCCGCGACTTCTTCACCCGTGCCCATGTCCACATCGAAGCCGAATTCATCGACATGGGTGACTATCCCACCCAAAACGACATGCTCGGCATTGCCCGGCTCATCACCGAGGACTACGCCAACGCCGTCGTCGACCGTGTCTACATCAGCTTCCCCGAACTCGTCTCCACCGCCGTCCAGGTCCCCGTCGTCCGCCAGCTCCTCCCCATCGAGCCCCCCCAGCTCGAAAGCGACGCCGAAGCCGAAGCCTACCGCCAGTCCTACATCTTCGAGCCTGACCCGGAAGAGGTCCTCGGTCGCCTGCTCCCGCGGTACATTGAGATGCAGATCTACGAGGCCATCCTCCAGACAGCCGCATCCTTCCAGTCCGCCCAGATGGTCGCCATGAAGAACGCCACCGATAACGCGCTCGACATCCAGCGCGAACTCACGCTCACCTACAACAAGGCCCGCCAGGAGCAGATCACCACCGAGCTCCTCGATATCGTCGGCGGCGCGGCCGCACTGGAGGATTAGCCACGGCTCTCTACCAGGCAGTCATCTTTGACATGGATGGCGTCCTCGTCGATGGAGAACCCCTTCACTTCGAGGCCGTCAACCTCCTGCTGTCCGAAGAAGGCCGCGCGATCTCCCTCGATCAGTACAAGCCCTACATGGGCACCAAGTCCGGATGGCAGGAACTCATCCGCGACTTCAGCCTCTCCCGCCCCTACGAACACTACCGCGACCGCTACCTCCCCCTCCTGGTCGACCAGTATCGCCAGAAGAGCGAACCGCTCCCCGGCGCAATCGAGACCGTTGCCGCGCTCCGCTCGGCGGGCGTGCCCGTCGGCGTCGCCTCATCGTCCATCCGCCCCTGGGTCGAAGCCTGCCTTGAGCGCATCGGCCTCGCGAGCGCATTCGACCGTATCATCACCGGCTCCGAAATCCGGGAAGGCAAACCCGACCCCGAGATCTACCTCCTGGCAGCCCGCGAGCTGGGCGTCGCACCGTCCGCCAGCCTGGCCATCGAAGACGCCCCCGCCGGGATCGCGTCCGCCCACGCCGCCGGCATGACGTGTTGGGCCGTCCGGACCGAGTACACCCGCGGCCTCGACCTCCCCAACCCCGCCCGCGAGTTCGACTCCCTGCTCGAGATCGACCTCCGCGATATCATCGGAGTCGCGGCATGAGCCAGCTTGTCGTCCGCAGCGACGAATCCGGCGTCGCAACCCTCACCCTCAACCGCCCCGAGGCGCTTAACGCCCTCAGCCCCGGCATGTTCGTCGAACTCCGCGCCCACCTCGATGCCATCGCCACCGATATCGAAGCTGTCCAGGTCGTCATCCTCAACGGTGCCGGCCGCTCCTTCTGCGCCGGGAACGACATCAAAGCCATCCAGGCCGGCGAGACCGCCCCCTCTCCCCACTTCCAGGCCGAAACTATCGACGCCATGGAAGCCCTCCCCCAGCCCGTCATCGCCCAGGTCCACGGGCACTGCTATACCGGCGCGCTTGAACTCGCCCTCGGCGCGGACTTCATCGTCGCCGGCCAGTCCGCTCGCTTCGCTGATACCCACGGCCGCTGGTCGATGACTCCCACCTGGGGCATGAGCCAGCGCCTGCCGCGCCGGGTCGGCCTCGCGCGCGCCAAGCAGATGATGTTCACCGGCACCCCGGTTTCTGGCGCCGAGGCCGTCACCATCGGCCTCGCGAACGCGTGCGTCCCCGATGACGAACTCGGAGCCTTCGTCCGTGAACTCGCAGCCACCATCACCGCCAATTCCGCTCACACTGTCCGGGCCGATAAGTGGCTCGTGAACCAGGGCAGGGAGCTCTCCCTCGCCGAGGCGCTCCAGTTCGAGCGCAAGAATAGCCCCGGCCGTGGGCCGGACATGGCCGAACGCCTCAAAGCGTTCGGCTCCAAATCCTGAGAACGTGAGCGTACCAACGGAGGTTTCGCAATGGTCATGACAGCCGCAGCTGAAGGGAAGGTCGTCCAGATTATCGGCACCGTCCTCGATATCGAGTTCCCGCCCGATCACCTGCCCTCCCTCAACAACGCCGTCGATATCGTCCTCGACGATGGTTCCCTGCTTACCACCGAAGTGCAGCAGCACCTCGGCAACAACTGGGTGCGCTGCCTCGCCATGGATACCACCGACGGCCTCCGCCGCGGCGCCAGGGCCATCGATACCGGCGCCGCCATCTCGGTCCCCGTCGGCGAACCAGCTCTTGGCCGCATGTTCAACGTCCTCGGCAAGCCCATCGATGGCCTTCCCGAACCCGAGGGCGCCGTCCACTGGCCCATCCACCGCGACCCTCCCTCCTTCGAAGAGCAGGAGACCTCCCCCTCCATCCTCGAAACCGGCGTCAAGGTCATCGACCTGGTCGCACCCCTCGTCCGCGGCGGCAAGGTCGGCCTCTACGGCGGTGCCGGCGTCGGCAAGACGGTCGTCATCCAGGAGCTCATCTCCAACATCGCCCGCGAACACGGCGGCTTCTCCGTCTTTGCCGGCGTGGGCGAACGCTCCCGTGAAGGCAACGACCTCTGGAACGAAATGAAGGACTCCGGCGTGCTCCCGAAGATGTCCATGGTCTTCGGCCAGATGAACGAGCCCCCCGGCGTCCGCCTCCGTGTCGCTCTTACCGGCCTCACCATGGCCGAATACTTCCGCGATGAAGAGGGCAAAGATGTCCTCTTCTTCGTCGATAACATCTACCGCTACACCCTCGCCGGCATGGAAGTCTCCGCCCTCCTCGGCCGTATGCCCTCCGCCGTCGGCTACCAGCCCACCCTCGCCACCGAAATGGGCGACCTCGAAGAGCGCATCACCTCCACCCGCAAGGGCTCCATCACCTCCTTCCAGGCCATCTACGTCCCCGCCGACGACTACACCGACCCCGGGGTCGCCACTACCTTCGGCCACCTCGACGCCGTCGTCGCCCTCGAACGCTCCCTCGCCGAACAGGCGCTCTTCCCCGCCATGGATCCGCTAACGTCGTTCTCGCGCGCCCTTGAGCCCCGCTCCGTCGGCCAGGAACACTACGACGTCGCCCGCGCCGTCCAGAGCGTCCTCCAGCGCTACCGGGACCTCCAGGACATCATCGCCATCCTGGGCATCGATGAGCTCTCGGATGAGGACAAGCTCACCGTCGCCCGCGCCCGCAAAATCCAGCGCTTCCTCACCCAGCCGATGTTCGTCGCCGAGCAGTTCACTGGCCAGCCCGGCAAGTACGTCTCAATCCGCGACTCCATCCGCGGCTTCCAGGAGATCCTCGCCGGTGAACACGATGGCCTCCCCGAGCAGGCGTTCTACATGGTCGGCGGCATCGAAGACGCCGTCGAAAAGGCCCGCCAGATGGCCGAACAGGACTAGCCCATGCCTCTCACCGTCGAAATCGTCACCGCCGAACGCGTCGTCCGGGTCGAACAGGGCGTCGATGTGCTCGTCGCCCCCGGCAGCGAAGGTCAACTCGCCATCCTGCCGAAACACGCCGCGCTCATGACCACTCTCGATTCTGGCCTCCTCCTCTTCAAGCGCGGCAACACCGAGGAAGAGTTCGCCATCACCGGCGGCTTCATGGAAGTCCGCCAGGATCGCGTCACCATCCTGGCCGATGCAGCCGAAGCCGTGGAGGAGATCGACCTCGCCCGCGCCGAAGCCGCCCGCGCCCGCGCGGAAGAACGCATCAAGGAGTACCGCGCCCGCGGCGTCGGCCAATCCGAACAGGAACTCCTCATGGCCCAGATCGCCCTCCAGCGCGCCGTCACCCGCCTCAAAATTGGCCAGCGCCGCGGCCGCCGCTCCGGCACCCCCTCCTCCACCGAACGCTAGCCCACGCAAGCCTGACGCTCGCATAACCGGCATATGGCTCTTGACTGGTTACAGTGCGCGCACTAGTATTCCTCCATGCCAGCGGAGCGCACCTACACAACCGCCGAGACCGTGTCCCGCATCCGGGAGCGCCGCGCCGAGCTGGAGCGCCTCGTCGCCGAGTTCTCCCCGGGTCGCCTCGAGGTCCCCGGCTCTACCGGCTGGGCCGCCAAAGATCACCTCGCCCACATCGCCGCGTGGGAGAAGTCGCTCCTCGCCCTCCTCCACGGCGCAGACCGCGCCGCCGCCATCGGCCTCACGCCGGAGGACTACGCCGCCATGGAGACCGACGCCATGAACGAGGCCATCTTCGAACGCCACCACCTCGCACCCCTGGCCGACATCCTCGAGGACTTCCACTCCACCCACCAGCGCCTCCTCGAGACTCTCGAAGCCATGGACGATGCCGCCCTCTACCTTCCCTACTCCCACTACCAGCCCGACGACCTACCCTACAACGACCAGCCGGTCGTCGGCTGGATCGCAGGGAATACCTTCGACCACTACGAAGAGCACATCGACTGGCTCACCGCGCTCCTCGCTGAACTCTAACCCTCGTCTCCCCCACCGTTTCGCCGATCCTTTGATCGCGCCGCCACCATCTCGAACACTGCTCCGGCGATGGCTTCCTGCCCGGCGGCGTTGAAGTGCAGGCCGTCGAGCATGTACCTCCGAGCGTCCGCCGAGTCCCCGAACACGTCGTTGAGGAGCAGCCAGCCGAAGCGGTGTGACTCCACCGCCCGCCGGATGTCCGCCAGGAACAGTTGCCGCTCAGCGGGCGCGTTCCCCCGCCGCGCGTGGTCGCCCATCCCTGGGTAAACCAGCGCCACGACATCCAGCTCTTCGAAGCGCGCCAGCGCCATGAGCACATCCTCATAGTTCCGGGTCAGGTCCCCCCTGCTCGTCAGCGGCTCCGTCCCCACCACTCCCCTCGCCAGCCCCCGGCCGACGCGGTTCACCCTCCCGGTCTCGCCCGTTGGTCCCCGGCTAACGGCCTCGAAGCCCGACTCAACCCGCTTCGCCCACCGCGCTGCGCGCCGGCCAAAGATTCGCCGGACCCGCGCCTCGACAAACCGGAACGTGAACCCCGATGTACTGACTAACAGCACCACCAGGTCCGGACCGATCTCCCGCACCCTGCGTTCCCCGTACTCCGCAGCCGTCGCCGGCACGGCAGAGAAGTTCACTGAAGTCACCTCCGCCTCGTCGTCCCCTGCCTCGGCGAGCCTCGCCTCCACCAGCTGGGGCCACGCGACGCCTCCCAGCGCAGCCCCACTGTCACTATCCCCCAGTACCAGCACCTTCATGTCGCGCGTCTACGCGCCCCTCCACTCACGGTATCGCCCCGGATTCCTTCAGCTCCCCAATCTGGTCCCAGTCGTACCCAAGCTCCAGCAACACCATCTCCGTGTCCTGGCCCAGTTCCGGCGCCTTGGATCGCATCTCCACCGGCGTCCCGTAGAAGTCCGCGGGGCTCGCTACCTGACGGATCGGCCCGTCGGCGCCTGGCACCTCAACCACCACTCCCGCCGCTGTCGCGATCGGGTCCACCACCATCTCGTCCAGCGTGTTCACGGGCGCATACCAGACGTTCTCCCGGTCGAAGATCGCAGACCACTCGGTGTACGTCTTCGTCGCGAAGATCCGGTCCAGCTCAACCACCAGCGCCTCCGCATTCGCCAGCCGGCTCGGGATGTCCGCGAACCGCGGGTCCTCCCCCAGGTGCTCCGCCTCAAGCGCCCGCAGCAGGTCCGGCCAGTGCCGGTCCGCCTGCAGCAACAACAGCCAGAACCACTTAT
>CAYPAZ010000115.1:0-7169 GCA_964408835.1 uncultured Anaerolineaceae bacterium | reverse complement strand
GAGGAGGGCGAGGAAGTTGACGATGGCCTCGGGGAGATAGCCCTTCTCGCGGTAATCGAGGGCGGCGGTATCGCCGGTGCGCTTGGAGAGCTTCTTGTGGTCAGGACCGAGGACGCCGGGGAGGTGGGCGTAGACGGGGATGCGGTAGCCGAGGGCTTCGCCAAGCTGGAGGTGTTTGGGGGCGCTGGAGAGCCACTCTTCCCCGCGGAGGACGTGGGTAATCTCCATGAGGTGGTCATCGACGATGGCGGCGAGGTGGTAGGTGGGGTAGCCATCGGACTTGAGGGCGACGAAGTCATCCTGGAGGGCGTTGTCGAAGGTGACCTGGCCGCGCACCGCGTCGTCGAGGACGGTGGTACCGGAATCGCGCATTCGGAAGCGGACAACGAAGGGCTCGGCGGCGGCGCGGGAGGCGGACTCTTCGGGGGAGATGGCGCGGCAGAGGCCGTCGTAGCCGGGGGGTTTCCTGGCGGCCTGCTGGGAGGCGCGAAGCTGGTCGAGGCGCTCGGCGGTGCAGAAGCAGCGGTAGGCTTTGGCCTGGTCGATGAGGCCGGCGGCGACGCGCTGGTAGATGTCGAGGCGTTCGGACTGGACGTAGGGGGCGTGGGGGCCGGAGATATCCGGGCCCTCGTCCCATTCGAGTCCCAGCCAGCGGAGGCTCTCGTAGATGCCCTCGACGGAGTTCTCGGCGAGCCTTTTGCGGTCGGTGTCTTCGATGCGGAGGAGGAACTGGCCGCCGTTTGCGCGGGCGAGCGCCCAGGCGAAGAGGGCGGTGCGGATGTTGCCGACGTGGGGGTTGCCAGTGGGGCTGGGAGCGTAGCGAGTGCGGACGTTCATGTGGATCGGGAACTTTCGGTGGTGGACTGGCGGCCGGGTTGGACGGGCATGGTGTAGTGAGAGGCTACTTCGGGCGGGGCGATGGCGCTAACAGGGGCGAGCATGTCGGAGGGGAGCGCAGATGTGACCGTCAGGGTGCCGCCGGAGGGATGGGGGACGGTGATCTGGTAGGCGTGGAGGAGTTGGCGTTCGCCGGGGAGACCGCGGCCGTAGACGGAGTCGCCGGCGACTGGCGCACCGATGGCGGCGAGGTGGACGCGGGCCTGGTGGGTTCGGCCGGTTTCGAGGTGGACGAGGAGGAGGGAACGCTTGCCATCGCTGGCGAGTACTTCGTAGCGGGTGCGGGAGGCTCGGCCGCGCTTGACGACCGCCATGCGAGTGCGATCACCGGGGTGGCGGCCGATCGGGGCATCGATGACCGCTCTGGATTCGCGGGGGACGCCTTCGCAAACGGCGAGATAGAGCTTGGTGGTTTCTCTCTGCTCGAAGGCGTGGTTAAGCGCGGCCTGGGCGGCGGGAGTCTTCGCGAGGACCAGGACGCCTGTGGTGTCTTTGTCGAGACGATGGACGATGCCGGGGCGCTCGGCATCGGGGGCGGCAGCGAGACCGGGGTGGCGGGTGGCGAACCAGCCAGCGACAGAGGGACCGAGGTCACCGGGCGCCCCGTGGACGGCGAGTCCCGCTGGCTTGTCGATGGCGAGAAGGTCGTCGTCTTCGTAGAGGATGGTGATATCGAAGGGGACGGGGGCGGGTGTGAGGTCGTGGACAGGGACATCGACGGTGATCGTCGCGCCAGGTTCCACCGGGGCGGACTTGCGGAGGAGTGGGCCATCGAGGCGAACATGGCCATCGGCGATGAGGCGTTGGACGCGGGCGCGGCTGAGGTCGGCGTAGGCCGCGGCGACAAGGGCATCGACTCTGCCGGCGGTGGGGGCGGTCAGCTCGCGGCGTTCGATGGCCGGCTCGATTCGCGCATGATCGACCACAGCAGCAGTACGACTCCGATGGAGATAGACGAGTCCGCGACGTTAAACGCGGGCCAGTTGGGGACTTTGATGAAGTCGACGACTTCGCCGGCGGTGACGCGGCCGATGAGGTTTCCGATGGCGCCACCGAGCATGAGGGCGAGGCCGAGGCGCATGACGGGGTCGGCGAAGCCGGGGTTGAAGAGATAGACGAAGATCGCGGCCATGCCGACGATTGAGACGACGGCGAGAAGTGGGGCGGCATCCTGGAACATGCCGAAGGCGGCGCCGCTGTTGGTGAAGTGGACGATGCGCAGGAAGCCCCAATCGAGCCCAGTGCGGCCCGGGTCTATGGAGGCTTTCACCATCCACTTGGTGAGCTGATCGAGGGCGACGACGGCGGCTACGATGAGGAGGTAGACGGAGTCGCGCTTGAGCGCGAACTTCGGGCGGGAGGCAGGGACCGGGCGGGCGGAGGCGTCTTCCACGGATTCCATGGTACGGGAGGAGTGGTGTTGAGTGGGGAGCGAGCGTAAGGGAGCGTTCATAGCGCCGGGGGCGTGGCTCGGCTACGCTGGAGCGGACGCGAGCGAGGCTCGCGGCTCGAGCAGAGGTGAGTTCCCCATGACGATGCAGGCGAATCGTGAGATGCGGCCGGACGGCAAGCTGAGGCTCCCGCCAGGGCAGCGGCTGACGACGGGCTGGCCGGTGCTGCACTACGGGAGCATCCCGCGGATCGACCTTGCGACGTGGCGATTCCACGTGTGGGGGCTGGTGGAAGAGGAGAAGAGCTTCACGTGGGAGGAGTTCAACGCGCTGGGCCAGACGAAGGACGTCTCGGACATCCACTGTGTGACGACCTGGAGCAAGTACGACAACGAGTGGGAAGGCGTGCCGTTCATGGCGTTGTGGGAGACGCTGAAGCCGAAGCCGGAAGCGAAGTACGTGATGTTGCATAGCTACGGCGGATACACGACGAACGTGCCGATCGAGGACCTTCTGCGGCCCGACGTGTTGTTCGCGCATACGCACAATGGGGAACCGCTGACCAGGGAGCATGGCTGGCCGATGCGGCTCGTGGTTCCGCACCTGTACTTCTGGAAGAGCGCGAAGTGGGTGGGGGGGTTGCAGTTGCTGGACCAGAACCGGCCGGGTTTCTGGGAGACGTACGGCTATCACATCTATGGTGACCCGTGGCGTGAGGAGCGGTACTCGTAGGAGGAGCGGGGACTGGGGTCAGCGGGACGGGGCGTGGGCGGTGAGGAGGTCGCGGGCGACGGTGAGGTTGGCTTCGGTGGGGCCGCCGAGCATGGCGGCGAGTTCGGCGACGCGGTCTTCGCCGTCGACGGTGGCGAGCTCGGTCCATGTGCGGGCACCGTCTGTGTGCTTGGCGACGGTGAAGTGGGTATCGCCAAACGCGGCGACCTGCGGCAGGTGGGTAATGCAGAGGACCTGGTGGCGACGGGCGAGGCGGGCGAGCGCTGAACCAACCAGCGCCCCGGCGCGCCCGCCGACACCCTCGTCGACCTCATCGAAGACGATGATGCGAGGTTCCGCGGCCGAGCCCAGAACGGTAGCGAGGGCAAGGAGGAAGCGCGACGTCTCGCCGCCCGAGGCTACGGCGGCGAGGGGCCGCGGGCTCTCCCCGGGGTTGAAGGAGGCGAGGAACTCGACGCGGTCTACGCCTGTCTCGGCGAAGGAGCGGGGGACTGCTTCGCCGGGAGTGGTTGACGGCGCTTCGGTGGGAATGACTTCGTAATCGGGCAGGGGGACCGGCAGGCCATCGGGGGCGTCGTCGCAGCCGAATCCGACAGCCAGCGCGGCGCCACCCATCCCCAGCGCTTCGAGTTCCGCAGTGATGGTGGCCGCGAGCCGGGAAGCTGATTGCCGGCGGGCGGCGGAGAGCGACAGGGCCCGGGAGGCGAGGTCGCCGACGAGCCGCGATTCGGTTTCGCGGAGGGCGTCGAGCGAGCCCTCGGCGCCGGTGAGGCTGGCAAGGCGAGCACGGGCGTCTCGCGCGTAGGCAAGGATCTCGTCGACGGAATCGCCGTACTTGCGGCGGAGGCGGGCGATGAGGTCGAGGCGCTCTTCGACGCGAGCGAGCGCTTCGGGGTCGGACTCGACGTTCTCGCGGTAGTGACGAAGAGCACGGACAAGGTCGGCTGAGGCTGTCTCGAAGAGCGCGAGCAGGTCCGCGACTTCCGTGGCGGAGGAGTCACGTTCGACGAGGTCGCCGAGGGCGGCCGTGACTTCGCCCAGGGGGCCGCTATCGAGGGCATCCAGAGCGCGAGCAGCGTCCTCGAGCAGGCGGGTGGCGTTGGAGAGCCGGGAGTGATCGGCGCGGAGGGTCTCGTCCTCACCGGGCTGGAGAGCTGCGGAGTCGATCTCGTTGGATTCGTAGGCGAGCTGCTCGACGAGGCGTTCGCGCTCGCGGGAATCGGTGGCGAGGGCAGCGATGCGGCGGCGAAGGTCACGGAGTTCGCGGACACCCGCCGCGAGTTCGTCGCGTGTGGCGGAGAGGCCGGCGAACTCATCGAGCACGCGGAGTTGAACGGCGGGCCGGAGAATAGAGAGCTGCTCGGACTGGCCGTGGATATCGACGAGGCCCGCGGTCAGCTCCTCGACCTCCGCGAGGGACGCTACTTCGCCGCCGACGCGTAGCGTTGAGCGACCGGAGAGGCCGATCGAGCGCTCGATGAGTTGTTCGCGGCCAGCTAGCCCGAGCGTGACCTCGACGGTGGCACGGTCGGCGCCGGTGGCGACGACCTCGCGGCCGCGGCGAGCGCCGAGGGCGAAGGCGAGGGCATCGACGGCGAGAGACTTACCGGCGCCGGTTTCACCGGTGAACACGTTGAGGCCGGGACCGGGCTCGATGGTGACAGAACGAGCGACTGCGAAGTCTGTAATGACGAGGCGCTTGATCACTGGGGTTGGATCGAGGCGCTCATCTGCGTTTCGAGCTTGTTGGCGAGTTCGGCGTAGAAGGACGCGGGGTCATCGAACCGAACGAACCGGGTGACGTGATCACTGACCCTGACGAGCACGGTCGCACCGCTGGTGACGAGCACATCGTCCTGGCCATCGACGCTCAGGACGGCGCTGTGGTCGGTGGTGACGCGGAGTTCGACGGTGGAATCGGGCTGGAGGACGAGCGACCGTCCGAACGCCAGGTGGGCGGAGACGGGGGTGAGGACAAGGTGGTGTTCGGTGGGGGCGAGGATAGGCCCGCCGGCGCTCATGGAGTAGCCGGTGCTGCCGGTGGGAGTGGCGACGATGATGCCATCGCAGCGGTAGAGACCGAGGCGGGCGCCATCGACGGTGACTTCGACGTAGATGGGGCGGCCGGGGGACTGACGGCTGACGACAACATCGTTGAGGGCGTGGTACTCGACGCCTTCGTACTGCGGGCCATCGTGGAGTGTGGCCTGGACCATGAGGCGCTCTTCGATGCGCCAGTCCTCTTCGACGACGCGTTCTATGCGCTTGAAGAGCTGAGCGGGGCTGAGGTCCGTGAGGAAGCCGAGGCGGCCCATGTTCACGGCGAGGATAGGGGTGCCGTGGCGCATGGCGAGATGGGACGTACGGAGGACGGAGCCATCGCCGCCGATGGAGACGGCGAGGCCGGCGCCCTCCATGTGGCGTGCGGCTGCTTCGTCCCAGACTCCGGAAAGGGCGACTTCGACGCCGCGGCGGTCGAGTTCCTCGGCCAGTTGGCGGGCGAACACCGCGGCGCCTTCGCTCTGGGGGTGGTGCAGGACGACGGCTCGCTTGAGCATCAGGCGTCTCCGGGCGTGCTGAGGTGCACAAGGTACTCTACATTGCCATCGCCGCCGCGGATCGGGCTTTCGGTGACTCCGAGGAGAGTGAACCGGGCTTCCCGAACCCAGACAGCGAACTCATCGCGGACACGCTCGCGGACCGAGGCTTCACGAATGACGCCGCCGCGGGGAACTTCGGCGGGGCCAGCTTCGAACTGGGGCTTGAGCAGGAGGATGCCCGGAGTGGCAGCCTCAAGGCGGCCCGCGACCGAGGGCAGGACCTTTCGGAGGGAGATGAATGAGAGGTCTGCGACGAAGAAGTCAACCGGGGGCAGTTCGGGGAGACCACGGGCGTTGGTTCCCTCGAGAAGGGTGACCCGGGGGTCTTCGCGGAGCTGCTGGTGGAGCTGGGCGCGGCCGACATCGACAGCGAGGACCGAGACCGCGCCATGCTGGAGGAGGCAATCGGTGAACCCTCCTGTGGACGCGCCGAGGTCCAGGCAGGCGAGCCCGGAGACATCGATGGCGAAGTGGGCGAGGGCGTGTTCGAGCTTGAGGCCGCCGCGACTGACGTACTTTTCGCGTTCGACGAGCTCGATAGGTGCCTCGGAGTCGAGGAGGGTGGCGGGTTTGATGAGGGTTTGAGTGCCGACGCGGGCACGGCCGGCCATGATCAGGCGGCGGGCGCGCTCGCGGGTATCGGCGAGACCACGCTCAACGAGGAGGACATCGGCTCGGACACGAGGCATGGTGGGATTGTCGATTTTCGATTGGCGATTGTCGATTGGATCAGCCGCGCTTCGAGTCCTTGGCCACACGATCGGCGTAGACTGGCGAGCGTGGGGATATCGCCGCAGGAACGGGTGCAGGCCGCGTTGGAGGAGCTGGGGCTGGAGTCGCGAGTGGTGACATTCGAGCGGAGCACAGCCACAGCGCAGGAGGCGGCGGACGCCTGCGGGTGCGAGCTGGGGCAGATCGTGAAGACGCTGTGTTTCGTTGCGGATGGGCGGCCGACCATCGTCCTGGCTGCGGGAGACCGCCAGGTGGACACAGCAGCGGTGGCTTCGCTGGTTGGGGTCGGGCGGAAGAAGCTGAAGATGGCGACGCCGGAGCAGGTGCGCGAGTCCACCGGGTACGAGGTTGGGGGGGTTTCGCCGGTAGCGCTAGCGGGGGCGTGCGATATCGTGGTCGACCAGTCGCTCCAGCGCTTCGATGATGTCTGGGTTGCGGCCGGCGCGGGGAACGCGGTGTTCCCGGCGAAGACCGCAAAGCTGGTGGAGAGGGTTAGCGGTCAGTGGGCACAGATCACGCGGACGTCGTAGGCGCGGGGGTGCGAAACGGGTCCACACTGGTGGCGCTTGGGCGGGCGCTGAGGCCGTACCAGTGGCCGAAGAACCTGCTGGTGTTCGCGGCGCTGGCGTTCAGCGCAGGGGACGCGTGGAAGCCAGGCGAGTTCGATTCGTGGTGGCCTCTGCTGTGGCGGACGTGCGCGTTGTTCGCGGCGTGGTGTCTCGCGGCGAGCGCGACCTATCTGATAAACGACGTGCGCGACAGGGAGTTCGACAGGTTGCACCCGCGCAAGCGAAACCGGCCGGGGCTCACGCGGGCG
>CAYPAZ010000114.1:2813-7317 GCA_964408835.1 uncultured Anaerolineaceae bacterium | reverse complement strand
GGGAAGGTGGCGAGCACATCCTGGCGCGCAGTGCCGGCGAGGATGCGGCTGCGCATCAGGGAGACGTGAGAGACGCGCCATGCGCTCTCTTCCGGGGTGACCCGGCCGACGGCGACTTCGATTTCGGCGCGCTTGCGGGTGGAGATCTCGTCGCGGACGCGGCCGAGGGTGAGGTGGGGACGGAAGGGGCGACGTTCAGGCTCGAAGCCGACGACGGCGAGGGCAGCGTTGGTTGACTTCACGAGGGCCTCGAGGCGGAGGACGTCGCCGGCGATGCCGACCCACATGAGGCGGAGGCCTTCGCGGCCCCCGAATGTGCCGATGCTTGAGAACTCGAGGTTGAACGGGGAGTGGCCGGTGACGGCTTCCTGTATGGCAAGTTTGACGGCCGGGAGCTTCTTCACCGGGGTCTCGCCGAGGAACTTGAGGGTAACGTGGAGGTTATCGGGTTTGACCCAGCGAACCGCTTCGCCGCTGCGTTGGCGGAGGTCATCGATGACGCCGGAGATGACAGCACGGGGCTCGTCGGGGATTTCGCAGGCCACGAAGAGCCTTACGGTTTCGGATGATGGGTCAGTCATTTGGTACGTAATTCCGAGAAGAGGGTAAGGGCGTTTCCGCCACACACGGCTTCGGCCACGGCGCCAGGCAAGGTAGCGCGGACGCGCTCAAGCTCACGCCGGGGCGGCAGCAGCGGGTAATCCGAGGCGAACAGGATACGCGCAGGACCGACGAGGTCGGCCAGGCGCTGTACGCACTGGTCATCGTACAGCAGGAAGGCGGCGGCTGTATCGAAGTAGAGTGAGGGGGTCTTTTCGCGGACTTCGGGCATCTGGAGGTAGAAGGCGGCTCCGCCGCCGAGGTGTGCACCAATCATCGGCACGGCGGGGTGGGCGGAGGAGAGGGTGATGAGTTCAGCGGGTGAGATGCCGCCCCGTTTGCCGGCATATGCGTGACCCACGGGTTCGCTGACGTGCCAGAGGAGCGCGATGCCCAGTTCGCCGGCGAGCAGACAGAGGCGGTGACCATCGGGCCCGAGCGGGTCCCAGCCCTGGCTGTGGGGCCTGAGCTCGCCAACGGCTACGGCGCCGCTCTGGCGGGCGTGGCGAAGGGCGATCTCCCAGCCGGGAAGGGCCGGGTTGGTAGGGACGGCCGCGAAGACGTGGGGGGCCCCCTGAGCGAGGTGGAGGAGGTGCTCAGTCTGCTCCGCGAGGTCTCGTTCGTTGGCGAAAGCGAAGCCGGCGGCGAGGGCACCCTGGAAGGCGGACTCTTCCAGCGTCTGGAGGAGGTCGGCGCCGGTCGCCATGGCCGCGTTGGGAGATGCGTACATCTCGCGGAACGTGCGGTCACGGGCCCCCAGTTGCTCGCGGGCCTTTGCCTGGCCGGGAGCGAAGACGTGGGTGTGGGCATCGAATGGGCGCATGAGCCTAGTAGTGCTTGACGAGGCTTACCGCTTCCACCGGACACTTCACGACGCAGAGATCGCAGAGGATGCACTCGTCCTCGTTGTCCTCGATGACGTGGGCGGTACGGCCCTGGTCGCGGCCGAAGATGTCCACGGGGCAGACGAGCACACACTCCCGGCACTCGGGCCGGGTGGCGCAGAGGTCGGCTTCGACAAGGAGGGAGACGAACAGCCCCATGCCGAGGATTGTCGAGGGTGAGATGGGGATTGTCGATGGAGCGGGTTGTCAGAGGGGGGCGAGCTCTTCATCGGAGACGTTGGGGAAGATGCCATCCAGCCGCTTCATCACGTCGGCGGCGAACTGGTCGATCGGAGTTTGGCGGCCGAGTTCGCGGGCGGCCTCGATCGTTTCCGGGCCAAGGCGGGTGGCCACCCGGTCCAGCGCGGATTTGGCGCGGCCGCGGGTGAAGGGCGTGGAGGCCTGGTGGTCCACCACGAAAGCAAGGAGGGGGAGCGCGTCCTCGTCGTTGCCCATGTCGAAGAGGATTTCGCCCATGGCGCGAAGAGAGCTCACCGTGTTGTTGGAGTACCCGATGGAGAGCGCCAGCTCGAGCGCTTTCTTCAATTGCGGCCAGGCGGCCGCGTAGTTGTTCCGCCTCTGTTCGAGGACCCCCATGCTGCGGTGCACTTCGCTGAGAGCGGAGATATCGCCCAGGTCGCGATGGAGCCTGTAGCACTCCTTGTGGAGGCCTTCGGCGCGGTCGAGGTCGCCGTTGTCGATGCAGGTATCGGCCATGCGAAGAATGGCATCCCCCATGCCGTGGGGGTCCTGGAACTCGGACCGAAGCTGGTAGGCGAGTTCGTAGTGTTCGAAGGCCGCCGGGAGGCGCCCGCGCGACGCGCAGTGGACCCCACGCTCGATTTCGACCTGGCCGCGGAGCCAGCGTTCGCCGTGTGTTTCAAGGAGCTCGACGGCCTGGTCAACGAGTTCAGAAGCTTCGGCGGCACGGCCGTGGCCAACTTCTCCCTCGGCCCAGGCATAGGCGCCGGATTCGGGCTTGTATTCGATCTGGACGGTTCGGAACTTCGAGACGCCCGCGACGAAGAGCGCGAACGCTCGGGCAAGGTCGTCGCCGCGCTGTTCGGCGGTCTCGATAGCGGTGGAGGCCAGATCGTACGCCTGCTGGTAGTCCCCCGCGCCGATCTGGATGACGGCGAAAGCGGTGGTGGGGTCGCCCGCCATTCCGCGGGGAGGAAGCTCTTCGAGTGCCTTGTAGATGCCCTGGGCGCGGACAAGAGCCTTGACGGCGGACTCGTAGGGGCCCATGCGGAGCTCGATCCAGGCGAAGTTGACGAGGAGCTCCGCGCAGGCAAGGGTCTCGCCGGCGCCGTGGCGATCCATAGCTTCGAGCGCGAGGCGGGCAAGCTCGTTCCCCTCGGTGAGGCGGGAGCGGTACTGGATGTAGAGGAAGAGGGGCCGGGAGAGACGGCCGATGAGTTCGAAGTGGCCCGTGGAAGCGGCCCAACGCCAGGCGGCTGAAAGGTTAACGAACTCTCGTTCGAGCTCGAAAGTGGCTTCGACCTGCCGTACCGCCTCGAGCGCCTGGAGGCGGTCGGCGGCGAAGCTGGCGAAGTGCTCCGCGTGGCGCTGGCGGAGGTCCTCGAAGGCCTGGCCGAGGCGCTCGCGGGCGAACTGACGCATGAGTGGGTGGAGAGCAAAGCGGCCCTCCCGGGGCTGCACCAGAGACTGGTCGACCAGCTCCATAAGGGTGCCGAACGGAGCATCGGCGACAGCCTGCGCGGATTCAGCTCTGAAAGACCCTTCGAACACCGAGAGCGAGAGGAGGGCCCGCATCTGCTCGACGGTAAGGTGACGGAAGCTCTCCTCAAGGAGCCCGGGCACGCTCCGGTGGCGGACGGGCACATTGCGCAGGTCAGACCGGAGTACATCGAGGTCGCGGGCGATCTGGGCGGCGATATCTCGCGGGCTGAGATAGCGGGTGAGTGATGCGGCAAGCTCGATGGCGAGGGGCATGCCATCGACGAGGCGGCAGACTTCAGCGATGGCTTCCTGCGCGTCGTCCTGGTCCAGTCCGGAGAGGGCGTTGGCCTGGCGGCTACGCTCGATGAAGAGCCGCAGGGCTTCCGGGTCCGCCGTGGCGTCGTCGTATTGGACGCGGAGGCCGCCGATGGGGAAGAGCCACTCCTGTTTGAGACCGAGCACGATGCGCGAGGTGATGACGAGCTGGATATCGGGGGCGGCATCGGTGATGCGGGAGACGAATTCAGCGCCTTCCTCGGCGAGGTGCTCGAAGTTATCGAGGACGACAAGCATGCGGCGGTGGCGGAGGTGTTCGAGCAACTCATCGGCCACGTTGCCAGTGACGATGGTGCGGCCGAGGCTGGCGGCGACGCGGAGTGGAAGGTCATCGGGCTCATCGAGGGATTCGAGGCCCACGAACGCGACATCGAGGCCGCGGGCCTGCTCGCGGCGGAGCAGTTCGATGGCGAGGCGGGTCTTGCCGACGCCCCCGGGCCCCACGATGGTGACAAGGCGGTTCTGGGGAGTGGCGAGCACCTGTTCAAGGCGGGCGAGCTCATCGTGGCGACCGATGAAGGATGTCGCCGGCTCTTCGAGCCCGGGAACCCCACGAGTGATGGGGACCGCAGCAGCGGGCTCGTCGTCGACTGCGGGGGCTGCGGCCCGGGGAGGGGTTGTATCCGCGGTGGGCGGGGCTGTGGCGGGGGCGGGGGCGCCCTCGATGACCGGGGCGATGAAGCGGAAGCCGCGGCCATAGATGGTCTTGATGAGCCGCTGCTCGCGACCGTTATCGCCGACGGCCTTGCGAGCGGCCATGAGGCGGCTGTTGAGGGCTGCCTCGGAGATGTAGGCGTCGGGCCAGATGTGGTTGATGAGTTCGTCTTTGGTGACGACGCGAACGTGGTTCTTCACCAGGTAAGAGAGGACATCGAAGACTTGCGGCTCCATGTGAACGGGGGCGCCGGCCCTGCGCAGCTCGTAGAGGGTCAGGTCGAGTTCACAGTCCTCGAACTGAAAGAGCGTGACCTGCTCACTACCGGCGGGCGCTTCGGTCATGG
>CAYPAZ010000114.1:0-2713 GCA_964408835.1 uncultured Anaerolineaceae bacterium | reverse complement strand
GGGTCGACGACGAGGTCGGCGCCTTTGCCATCGGTAAGGCGGCGGAGTTCGGCGACGAAGTCGTTGGTCTTGTAGTTGATGCCGTGGTCCATGCCGAATTCGCGGATGCGTTCGAGCTTGTCATCGGAGGAGGCGGTGGCGAAGACGGTGGCGCCGGCGCGTTTGGCGAGCTGGATGGCGGCGATGCCGACGCCGCCGGCGCCGCCCTGGACGAGGACGGTCTCGCCGGGCTTGAGATTGCCGAATTCGAACAGGCAATCGTCGGCGGTGCCGAAGGGGACGGGGACGGTAGCGGCCTGCTGGATATCGAGGCCATCGGGGATGGGCCAGCAGGCAGCGGCGGGGACGGAGACGACGGACGCATGGGAGCCGGAGGCCATGGTGCAGACGACGCGCTGGCCGGGACGGTATTCGGTGACGGCTTCGCCGGCTTCGCGGATGGTGCCGGCGCACTGGTAGCCGACGATGTGGGGGGTGCGTGGGAGTTCGCCACCGGCGCGGTGGAGGACATCGCCGCCTTCGATGCTGACGGCTTCCACATCGATAACGAGCCCGCGGGGGTGGCACTCGGGATCGGGGAATTCTTCGTAGCGGAAGACAGACGGGGCGCCGGTCTCGTAATAGACGGCAGCTTTCATGGTGAGACCTCCCAGGTGGGCCGATGTCCCGGCAGGATGATTGTAGATCGTCGGGGCGGGGTTAACCGGGGGCGGGTGGTGTGCGTTATCTATGCTCCGGATGGAGCTGTACCACTTCTCGGAGGAGCCGGGGATTACGGTGTTCGAGCCGCGGGCGCCATTGGCACGGCCCGAGGTGGAGCCGCTGGTGTGGGCGGTGGAGGCGCCGCTGCAGGCGATCTTCCTTTTGCCGCGGGAGTGCCCGCGGGTATGTTTCTGGCCGCTGGAGACGACGACGGAGGATGACCGGGAGCGGCTGTGGCACAACGTGAGCGGGCGGATGGTGGTGGCGATCGAGTCGGGGTGGATGGGGGCAGTGCGGGAGACGAAGCTGTACCGCTACCGGATGCCGCCGGAAACGTTTGAGCCGCAGGGCGAGGGTGGCGGGCCGGGGTACCGGGTGAGCCGGGAAGCGGTGCGTCCGCTGGGGGTGGAGCCGGTGGGAGACTTGCTGGAGGCGATGCTCGCAGAGGATGTGGAGCTGCGGGTGCTGCCGGAACTCAAGACGTTGTGGGATTCGGTGATGGGGAGCAGCCTGCACTGGTCGGGGATACGGTTGCGGAACGCGGCGGGGGGCTGGGCGGGGTAGTTACCAGTTCCAGGACTGGGAGTATTGCCAGTTCTGGAGGAGGCCGACCCAGTAACTGCCGAGGTTGTTGTAGAGGGGGTTGCGTGTGGAAGTGAAGGACGGAGAGCCATCCTGATGAAGATGCTCACCAAGCCAGTGACAGCCGGGCTTGTCCGGATTGACAGTGAAAGCGACCACGTAGGACTCGTACGCCCAGCCACTGCTGCCGCGAATATCGATAGTCCAGAGGTGGGTGTAGGTGTTCGTATGTTTGTACTGGATGTGGCCCTTCTGGAAGTTGAATGCGTCGACCACGTTAACGTGTACGGTTTCGCAGGCGGTACCGATTTGCCGGACAATCGTCCCTACAGCAATGCTGAATTGATAGGGGGTGTCGCTCCGGTAACCGTGAGAACGCCAGAACACCTCGTGGCTGGGGAGCTCATCCCAGTCCAGTTCGGTTCCCGAGGATGGAGGAGTGTACGAGCAGTCGGTGTGCCAGCTGCACCAGAGCGTGAAGTCGGCGCCAGGGTTTACGCGGAGCGTGACATCGATGTGGGACGCCCTCGCAACCAATGGGCCTGAGGCTGGCAGCGACGGCTATAGCGCACCAAGATATCCAGATCCCAACGCTACGCCGGCGACTATGAACAGAAACGCGCTGAGCCTCATTTGAACAGGGTCTCTGCGGTTCGCAGGATGTCGTCTAGCGGGAGGTTGTACGCAGATACCACGGTAAGGACTCCGTCCTCGAAAACGATCACGGCGGAGTCGCCCAGCCCTAAGTCCGGGAGGATGGGGAGCGCGAGCGCTGCCTGGCGCCCTTCCACGGTCGTCTCCTGCCAGCGATCGCCGGGGAAGCTCGCATCCACCGCCGGGTCGCTCAGGCTCCTGCTGATAGAGAGCGAGCCACCGAAGTAGCCAGCATCCGGGTCAGCCGGAATCTCGAAGGAGAGGCTGTTGTGGATCACCTGGCCGCGACAATTGGCAACCTCCTGACGGAGGAGTGCAGCGCCGGGGGGTAGGGTGGACGCCGGGATCTCAAGCGGAGAACCCAAAACATCGTCGGGCGTGCCAGCAACAGCCTCGCCAACGGAGCAAGGGATGCCGGTGACGTGGACATCGGGACCGACGAGAATGCCGGCGACTTCACCGGTGAAACGGGGCTTCATCCGATCCTGGTTTAAGTACGGGACGTACCAGAAGGGCTGGCTGGTGTCGGGGGTAGCCTCGGGTGGGGGCGTGACATCGTTGCCCGGGAAGGTGGGGATGGGCGTGGGCGTGGAGCCTGGCTCGGGGGTCGCCGCGGGAGTGGCGGTGGGGTCCGTAGCCGCTGCGGGACCGTCGTCGGAGAACGCCCGGCCGACCCAGAAGGAGGTGGCGGCAACGAGGACTAGCAGCGCGGCTGCGCCAAAAAGAACAAGTAGCCGAGGGTAGCGGTTGCGGGGAACTCGCATGGTACACCTCC